>JBDHXS010000016.1:0-25003 GCA_039810845.1 Runella sp.
TAAATGACGAAATCTTCTTTTTTCTTCATCACCATTGCATAATCCCAGCGATCCACCACCGTACGCGCCCACATAAACCGCATAGCCGAATAATTGATTAATCGAGCCGATACTAACAATGAATTAGCAAACTCACGTTCGGTTTTTGAGGCTTTTTTAAGAGCCGCTATCAGATTAGCCTGCGCTTCTTCGCTGTATTTCCGAACTTCCCTAAAATCAGCCATGTGGGCTTCGGTATTGGTCAAATAATACGCCGAAAACGGGTTCGACCACGCTTCTACCAGCGTCCCTCGCGGCATACTTTGGGTATTTTTTCCCAAACACTTTTTCAGGTATTCGACCGAAATGGCAATGTTATCAAAAGCTTCACCCATTTCTTGGGCGATGTTGGTATAGACCAACGAAGCGTATTTTCGGGCAAAATCTTTTTGGTTAGGAGATTTCCCCTGCCAAGCCGAAATGCAACCGTAGGCCATAAACATCCACGACGACCGCACAAAGGGCTCTACCGAATCGGTCCAAACGGAGGTGATAAAGCCCAATGTTTGGTGCCGTAATCCTGCCCGTAAGCACAAGTCGATGTTGTCGTAGGTATAGCCTGCTTCGGGATAAATGTGCCCCCAGCCCGAAACCGCAGGTTGAATGAAAAAGGGTCTTTTTTCGTTCAAAACGGGGTTTAGATAATGGTAGGTTGCCGCCGAATCGGGTGAATATTGCCAAATAACGGGGATGACATCAGCAGGAAATTTCTTGATAATATCGGGATAAAACGAGCTCATATCGGTCCACGCCAAAAGCGTTTTTCCGTATTTTTTGAGTTCTTCACTCACAAACGTCAGCTGTTGGATGTACAACGCTTCGGGATTCAGGCTTTTCTCACCTGTGCTGTTCAGACGCTTGGTTTCCCACGTTTCGTCAAAACCCACGTGGATAAATGAACTTTTGAACAACGAGGTGTATTGTTTAATCCAGTTTTTGAGCAATTCTCTCACGCCCGCATTGCGAGGATCCATCTCGTGTCCGTAGCGACCAATGGCCAAAGATGCGTACTTTTCGTTCCGAATGAGTTCGTGCAAATGCCCATAAAAATTGACAAACGGAATGACGTCCATGTGCCGCTCACGAGCGTACGCAATGATGCTTTTTACTTCTTCTTGGGTATAATTGGCTTTGTAATTGAGGGTGGAATAGCCTTCTAATTCAATGCTTACTTCGTTGTAAAAGTAGTACTGGTTGGTTTTCCAACGTGCCAAAAAATCAATCTGACGTTTGATTTCATCCACCGTCAGCAAGCCTCCGTGGGCAAAATCCATCATCACGCCTCGAAAGGCCATGGTGGGTCGATCGGTGATGGTCACGTAAGGAATCGTAGCCTGTTCGCCTTCCCCTTGAATCAGTTGTCGCAGGGTTTGAACGGCGTACCATAGCCCCGTTGAGGTTTCGGCTTCTATTCGGATTCCCTGCGCCGATACCGACAAAGAATAGTGTTCGCGCGTACTTCCTTTGGTCCCTTCGTCAGTTTCGGGCAGTTCTCGACCTGTCGTTTTTACGGTATATCGCACCCGCGACGTGGCGAGTGTAGAAGCCATTTTCACAGGCTTTCCACTTCGCTCTCGCAGGGCTTGTTGTAATTCTTTAAGGATAAAAACAATGTCTTTGGAAGCAGTCGAAGGTACATAAAGCGTCAAGTTGCTCACTGCCAACGCTCCATTCCCGTACTGAACCGAAGTGGGTTCGGGCAGCAAACTGGGACGATTTTGGGCAAAAACCCCCGTAAACCCCCAAAAACAACTACTTATTATCAGAATGAGGGATTTCATAAACAAAAAATAATGGTTTAGTGTGCAGTTGCTCGCGTCCCGCGAGTGACGACTATTAACAGGTTTCCAGCCTCAATGTATTAATTTAGGCCAGAGGCTTTTTCATAATCGTCCCTCGCGGGACGCGAGCGACTACGCTACTTCTAATACGTCGCTCTCCCCCCCGATAAGTCAAAGGTAAAGCCCGTGGTGAAACTGTTTTTTGAAGAAACGATGTAGGCAGCCAAGTCGGCGGCTTCGTCTAACGTACCACAACGTTTCATTGGAATTTTGTCCGTCATGTATTTGACCTGAACATCGGGCATGGCATCCACCAATGGCGTCCGAATCACTGCAGGTGCCAAGGCATTGACCGTAATCCCGTCTTCGGCATATTCTTTTCCTTGAACTTTGGTCAGGCCAATCACCGCCGCTTTGGAAGCTGAGTAGGCCAACATCCCTGCGTTTCCTTCTTTTCCCGCAATGGATGCGATGTGCAAAATACGGCCGTATTTTTGGGCTAACATCGAAGGTATCACTGCCTTAGAAGTATAGAAACAACTCATAAAGTTGACATCGAATACCTTTTGCAAGTTTTCGGTGCTTACTTCGTGGCTTTTTAGGTTAGTAACCCCTGTGATACCCACGCAGTTGACCAAAATATCGACTTTTGAAAAGCGCGTTACTACTTCGGCTACGGCTTCTTGCACTTGGGCTTCGTTGGTAATATCGAGTCCGATGCGTAGGGTCTGCTCGCCATAGGATTCAAATTCTTGTTGAAGCCCTTTTTCGTTAAAATCAAGCAATGCCACGTGGGCTCCTTCGGCAAGAAGTTTTTTGGCGATTGCCAAGCCTATGCCTGATGCCGCTCCTGTTACAATGGCTATTTGCCCGTCAAATTCCCTACAAGCGTTGTGCCTCTCCGAGGCAATTTTTGATGATGTTATTTCCATTTTCTACAAACGTTGTGCCTCGCCGAGGCGGTTTTTATCCATTCGACATTCTGCACTCTGCCTTCGACATTTAACCTCTCGAAAGTTTTGAACTTTCGAGAGGTTATTTATACTGCTTCGGCTACTGGGCGAATGGCGTAGGTTTCGTCGTTGAGAACGTCGATGACACGCTGATTTAGCTCTTTGATATAACTAACACTCGACGCGTCTGGAATGTAGGCTACTTTGCGGGCAATGCTATTGCTCAACACACCCCGCGCAATAAGCAATTCTTTTTCGGCGTAGTGGAATAATTCCATGTTTTGCAACGAGAAGAAAATCTGCGGCATTACTTTTTCAAACAAATCAAACGCTTTGCCGTCCTCACCATTGCGGCGCAACTCAAACACGCGTTGTAGAATATCGGCCACGGCCAATCCTGGCATAACTCCCTGAATACCAATGGGCACCAATTCGAGCATATACAAGCCGCCCCATCCTTCAAACAAACCTACCTTACCTTTCGTAGCTTTGATGATGCTCTCAAATTTAGGCGCACAAAGCGGCTCTTCCAGTTTAAGGTACTTGAAATTCGGGTTTTCGTCCATCAACTCCTTGATAAATTCTACGCTAATGGAAGCGCCACCTGGGTTAAAATCTTGAATCAATACAGGCGTATTGGGAATCGACTGAAGGAACTCCGATAGGTATTGTTTCAGCGAGCTTTCGGGCAGGCTAAAAATACGAGGTACGGCCAATGATACCACGTCGGCACCCGCTGCTACATTGGCTTGGGCTAACCGAATCGCCACTTTCAGCGATGGGTGGTTGGACTGTGCTACAATCTTGATACGCCCCGCCGCGTGCTCCACCGCCACGCGTACGACTTGAAGCTTTTCTTCGTCCGTAAGTTTGTAAAACTCACTGGCATAGGCGGGTAAGCAAACTGCTTTGATGCCTCCTGCAATGGCGAAATCAATCAAATTGCGAAGGGCGTTTTCGTCGATTTCTTCGTTTTCGGTAAAGGGTGTGGGAACAATCGGGACAACGCCGAATAGCTCATTTGTTAGCTCTGACATATCTGTACTGATTATGGATTGTTATTAATCATTTTTTTCTGTTGCACTCTACTATCTACAATCGAAAGAATAAGGGTAGAAACTAGCACTAAAAGACCGCCGATAATGGCCTGTGAATTAAGCTTTTCGCCCAACCAAAAAGCGGCAATCGGAAGTCCCATAAACGTAATGAGGTAGTTGGATAAAGCCACTTGGGTCGCGTCCAAGTACTTGAGGGCCTTAAAAAACAGCACCATCGAAAGGAAGTTATGAAACACCGTCAGCGAAATCATCCCAATCCAGGTATTGGTGGTAAACTCGGGGATTTTGCCAAACATTTCGGGTTCGTAATAAAGCACCAGCGGCGTAAGCAAAATACACATCACGAGGTAGGTATAAAACACCATTTCGATTTCGGTGTATTTCTCCGCAATTTTCTTGCAGCCTACATTGTAATACGCATTTCCCAAAATCGCTAAGAAAATAAGGACATTCCCCAAGGCATATTTCGAGCTCAAATCGACTCGCTTAATATCGTCAGTAGAACAAAGGGCAACGCCAATAATTGCAATCGCAAAACTGACCCAACGGGCCGCATTCATGCGTTCTTTGAGTATCAAAAAGGCAAAAACCGCCGTAATGACGGGCAATGTTAAGACCAAAATAGCCGCATTGCTGGCCAAGGAATACTGCGTTCCCCACGTCATTAGTACTTGTGAGGGAAAGGCGCCCAACGCCGCCAACTGCACGAAAATCAAGATGTCGGAGAGTTTTTTACCTCCTTTCTTAAAATCGCGTACCACAAATGGCCCCAGCAAAATCGTAGCCAGTAGCATGGGTGCCCATACCGTAAAATACGGCCCGACTTGGTCTTGCGTCAGCTTGATGCTCGTAAAATGAAAGGCCCACATAAAGTTACAAGCAAACAGTATGGTCCAAGACATTGCCGATTTTTTCATAAACTAAATTCACTCATTTTATACTTTTCCAATGCCACTCTGTCCAATTCAATGCCCAGTCCTGCGCCTTGTGGGACGAGGGCAGCGCCGTTTTCAAATTGAATGGGAGTCACAATCAAATCATCTTCGCGCACCAATTCCCCAAATAAATCGGAGGGAATGGTACAGTTAATACTCGCCGCCGCGATGTGTAACCCCATGGTTTCCGAAATCCCTAAGTCTACTTCCGAGCCTCTCCAACAGGCTTTCCCCTCTAAATGAGCGATTTCGGCCAGCAGCACGCAGTTATAAGCCGAACCGTTAAAATTATACCCATCCACGGCATCGGCACGAACAAACGCAATCATGTCGCGGATGTCTTGGGTGTATGGCAACGAAATGTGGCGGTACATTGGAATACCCAGCGTTCCGCGTAAGTACTTAAACCCTGCCACGTCGGCGTGTAAAATGGGGTCTTCCAAGCCCAGCATGATGTCGTTTTCTACGCCTTCCATCAATCGAAGCGTGGTATCCACATCTGTCCAACGCTGATTGGGGTCAAGCAATATTTTAATACCGTCCCCGCATTTTTTCTTGATTTCGGCCGTCCATAAACGCACAGGATCTTCGTCAGAGCACTTAAATTTGAAGGCTTTGTGGCCTTTTTGCATGGCTTCGTAGGCTTTTTGCGCGGCATCTTCGGGGGTTCGGCGGCCTGTCCAACCAAAACAATCGACGCGGTCGCGGTAGGCTCCACCAAGCAATTGAGCGACGGGTACGTTCAGTATTTTGCCCACCACATCCAGCACCGCCGTCTCAAAAGCTTCGTAAATTCGTTGGTTGGTCACGGGCAATCGACGCCAATTCAACTTGAGTACATCTTGCCCAACCAGTGTTTGCATGGCCTCAGACAACTGCTCTTTTGACGCGCTTCGGTAGGTTTCGCCGATGCCCGTCAGGCCATTTTTAAGCGTAATTTCAATGATCCACTTGGGCTGATTGGCAAACTCCGTCCAGCGCTCGCCCGTCAAAAACTTCTGGGCAAAGGCGGCGTCTTTGTCTATTACCTCCTCCGAATTTAGGCTTCCGGGCTTGGCAGGCACAATCACCTCCGTGGCTTTAATGGTGTGGATAGTCGTCATTAGATATTTTCAATCGAACTGGATGAATACTTTTTGGCTAATTTTCGGACGTCATAGCTGAATTCAATGAATTTTTCCTCCCAACGCTCGGCACTTTCGGGCGTGTAGGGATAAAATCCTTGGGCATTGCTAACGCCCTTGGCACCTGCCGACACGAGGTCTTCCATAAAAGCAGGTGCTTCGGTAGCGTTGCTGAGTTCTGGAAACAAGTCTTTCATAACAGTAAGGTACGCTGGAATACCCGTCAGGTCCATGAATCGGAACGGTCCTGCAAACGTAATCCAGTACCCCAAATCGTTTCGTAACGAACGGTCCACATCTTCCATGGTGGCGTAGCCGTTTTCGACCAAATAAAATGCTTCGCGCAACATGGCGTACATGATGCGGTTGGTGATAAACCCACGAATATCTTTTTTTAACAACGAAGGTTCTTTACCCCAACTTTCGGCCAGTTCGACCATTTTATAGGCATAATCTAACTGCGAATCTTTCCCACAAATCACCTCCATAAAACGAGTGATGTGGGCAGGTTCAGCCCAGTGAATTCCCAACACTCGTTCGGGGTGTTGGAGTCCACTTTGAAGTACCGTGACGGGAATCGCCGACGTATTGCTACCAATAATGGCCGTGGGCGAAAGCACCGTTTCAAGTTTTTTATAAACACTTTTCTTTTCGTCCACATTTTCGATGATGGATTCAATCACCACTTCGTGCCCCGCCATCTTAGCGACGTCGTCAGTGATGGTATGGCGTTTTAATACCTCTTCGGGACGCTCAGTCAGGATACCTTCTTGGTGAAGTTGTTCCAAAAAAGAATAGATACGCTGCCGTGCTTCGTCCACAATGGTGAGGTCTTTGACCAACGATGTCACCTCATGCCCCGCCGCCAAAATGCAGGTAGCAATGCTGCTTCCCATGAGGCCCAGTCCAACCGTACCAATGCGCATTTTGGATTTGTCACCCTGTAAGGGTCTGCTTTCTATCGTTTCTTCACCCATGTTAAGCCTTGATAATCGCTATCGCGTCAATTTCAATTTTAATTCCGTCCGATAACACCGACTGCACTGTGGTTCTGGCGGGTTTAATTCCCCGAAAAAACGAGGCATAGGCCGCGTCGTAGCGGTCGAAGTCGTTAATATTTTCCAAGTGAACGGTGCATTTAACGATGTCATCAATCGTCCCCCCTGCGGCTTCGACTACTTTCTGCACGTGAGAGAGCGTGAGCAGGGTTTCTTCTTCGATGGTACCGTGAATCACTTCTCCCGTGGTCAAGTCGAGTGGGCCTTGTCCGCTGATAAACAACCATTCGCCCACCATTACTCCTGCCGAATATGCGCCCGTATTGGCGGCTTTATCGGGATGTTTTATTTCTATTTTTTTTGACATAACTATTCTATGTTTTCTCCATTAAACTCGTGATACCATTAGGGCTAAAGCCCTTTTGTCGCTTTTGACCTTTTTGCTACGCCCTGAAGGACGTAGTTAAAAGAATTATTAGTTTTTTTAACCCCATCCCTTTAGGGTTATGTTCTTTTTTACCTTAAACTCTCCGACAGCGGCCAGTTTTTGAATGATTCTATAAATGTAATTAATCCTTTGATAGCCTGTTCTACTAAATGTTTTCCTTTTTCGGCCGTACCCAATTGAGGCTCGCCGCTGCTGCCATTGCTCGAAATGAAGGCCGTTTGTTTGAAGACCGTCACCCCACGGTACGGCTCATCGTCTTCCCACGGAATATAACCGTTGCTTTCGGGACGTTGCGCCCGTTCCACTCGTTCCATCCACACTTTATCGGCAAATAAGTGAAGCATCATGCTTGTTTCGTACTCACACGCGTGGCTCAGGGCAGGGCTTTCCATTGGCGGTTCCCCCGCAAAAGCTTTTCCACCCACTTCCCAATACGTTGCCAACGCGATGGTGGGCTGGTGACTTACGTCAAAACGCTTGCTCAACACCCCCAATGCTTGGCGCACGGGGGTAATGTTTCCCCCGTGGCCATTGAGCAAAACAATCTTTTTAAAACCGCTTTCTACCAACGACCCCACCAAATCCATCACCACTTGGGTATATAGCTCGGGCGAAATACTCATCGTTCCCCCCAACGATAAATGATGGTGGCTCGACCCAAAAGGCAGCGTAGGACAAAGCAACACCGACTCTGGTAAGGCTTTTTCTATCTGCTGAGCAACGTACGTGACAATGTCGGTATCGGTCGAAACCGACAAATGTGGGCCGTGTTGTTCGATGGCGCCCAAAGGCAACACCACCACCTTGTCGTTGGCTGCCTCGTTGAGGTCAGGGTATGTAGAAGCGTAAAAAAGCATGGTGTATTTGTTATTCGTTATCTGTTACTGGTTATCCGTTATTAGTTATTAGTTATCCGTTAACTGTTATTGGTTATCTGTTACCCGTTATTGGTTCAGATAACAGATACACAGTTAACGGATAACGGATACACAGTTAACAGCCTAATAATTAGGATTTTGTTTCAATACGGGTTGGCCGTTTACTACACTTAGGTCGATTTGAGCCTGTGGAATTGGATAAAGTTCTGTTTTACCTTTCTTAAACATCGCACCTTTCATGTAGGTAAAATCATAACCTGGGATGGTCGTTTCGTGCTGTACGTAGGCATTCAAAACGTTGGCCATGTAGCCCGTTCCGTTGTCCCAACGGCGAAGGTCAAAGAAGCGATGGCCTTCCATTCCAAATTCAATTTTACGCTCAAAACGCACCGCTTCCCGCGCAAATTCTTTGCCCTTTGCCGTAAATTCCGTAGTGTATAAACCTACTTTATAATTGGCCGCAGGTTCGCTGGTAAATCCTTTTAATGGTGCGGTGTTGTCCACGTATTTTTTCACCCATCCCGCTGGATTTGCCGCCCGAGCACGCACACGGTTGACATACTCTTGCGCTTTTGCCAAACTTCCCACTTCTACCTCGGCTTCTGCTGCCCACAACAATACATCCGCAAAACGAATCATGGTATAGTTGTTGGACGTCCAACGCGATGACGATGAAGTAGTTGCGGCAGCCGCCTGGTAATAAATACTTTTGATAGGACTATACGGCCCTGCCACCGCCTGAACACGAATCCACGCTTTTCCTGGGTGTAATCCCCAATCTAAATACGGAATTCCGCGGCGACCTACCGTCCAATCCAAACGCGAATCGAGCGTTCCTGCGTAAGGCGTAAACGGCGTGCTACTTTCGATTCCTTGGTCGTTTTTCACATCCGAATTGTTGAAAGTATCAATCAAAGGCAAACCCGTTTCAGCATCGGTTTTAAAGGAGTTGACCAAACTAAACGACGGCTGATACGCCCCGCAGCAAGTAGCAGGGCCTCCCATCGGGAAGTTGAGGGCATCGCCGTAGTTTCCATTTTGGAACGATTCGGCAATCGACATTTGCACCGCAAACACCGATTCGGGGCCGTTTTTCTTAGAAGGGTTAAAGTTGTCGGCATAGTTGACCAACGCATACTTTGCTCCCGACGAAGTTACGCCGTTAGCAACCACATCTTCCAATACCGTTTTGGCTTCCGTGTATTTATCTTGGAACATGTACGTTTTTGCCAAAAACGCCTTTGCAGCCCAACTATTGGCACGGCCTACTTCGGTTTTAGTGGCCGAGAGGTTATCTGCCGCAAACTTAAAATCGGCCTCAATTTTAGGCCAAGCCGAGGTGGTATTAGCTACTTTATAATTGTCGTTGGCGTAGCTGATGCTTTCGTCCAAATACGGAATATTTTCCCACATTTTAGCCGCTTCTAAATGGTACACCGCCCGCAAAAACGTTGCTTCGGCTTTGATTTGCTTGGCTTCTTCGGCCGAAAGCGCGGGGTCATTGGTTTTGGCCAAAACCCGTAATACGTCGTTGGCGCGTTGCACTCCTGCGTACAACACCATCCATTTGTTGTTGAACGGCGTCTGCGTTGGGTCATAGTTGTAGCTTTCAACCGCTTCCATTGGTGGCAACGCCGACGCTTGCGTTCCTGTGTGGGCATCGTCAGAGGTTACTCCGCCGAAAATCCAGTTGCTCACTCCCACAAAATAGTAGGTAGTGTTGGGCACGCCCCAGCCGTCGAGCAGCGAGTAAGCCCCCGTCAAGAGGCCATTCAAACCTGCTTTATTGGCCAATGTAGCTTCGCTGGTAGAACCCAACGCCCCAATTTCGAGGTATTCTACCTTGCAGGAGTTGGTTGTCAGAATCAACCCCAAGCCAGTTGCATATAAAAGTGTTTTAAATCGTTTCATGTAAGTCAATGTTTAGACTGTTATTGGTTATCAGTTAATTCAGCGATTAAATTCATTTTTTAACTGACAACAATTAATAGAGTGTTAGCCAAGTTTTTTAAAAATTTTACCCGCAGATTAACGCAGATTGAGAGCCGCAGATAACGCCGATGAATGGCTTCATAAAGTCTTTAAAAAGAAAGGTTTAGACCAAAAATGAAATTCTTCTGGTTGTTGGGATAGTTGGCATAGTCAATTCCAAAGGACGAACTGTTTCCGCTCAACTCTGGGTCAAGACCCGTGTATTTGGTGAGCGTAAACAAGTTCGCGGCCTGGGCGTACAAGCGAAGTTTGCTCATACCGTATTTTTTGAGGAACGACGGTTGCACAGTGTAACCTACCATCAACGAACGCATTTTGAGGAACGACCCATTTTCTACGTAAAACGAGTTAGAAACCCCCGACGAACTAAACGAGCCCGTTGACTCAATTTTCGGAATGCTACTATTGGGATTTTCAGGCGTCCAAGCGTTCAACAAATCATTACTTTTTGCTCCAACGTAAGTACTAAAGAAGTGCGTAAACGACCGTACCGTATTGTAGATTTCGTTGCCTTGTGAGCCATACAAAACGGTTGAGAAATCAAAGTTACGGTAAGTCACGCCCAAGTTCAGGCCGTACGTAAAGTCAGGGTTAGGGCTTCCGAGGAACGTACGATCGCTGGCGTCGATTTTGCCATCTGCGTTGACGTCTTCGTATTTAAAGCGGCCTGGCGCGGCTCCCGACTGCGTGGGCGAAGAGGTCACTTCGGCGTCGTTTTTAAACAATCCAATCACTTTGTAGCCAAAAAACGAACTTACAGGCTGACCGATTTGGTTACGGACGACGTTTCCGAGGTTTTGGGTGTTGGCACCGTCAAAATACCCTGGGCTTGGCGTGTTTACGACTTTGTTTTGGTAAGTCGTAATGTTGGCACCAATGCTAAATTTCAAACTTGGGCTAATCGTTTGGCGGTAGGTCAAAGCCAAATCTACCCCTTTGTTTTGGATGTCACCAATGTTCACCGTTGGTGCAGTTGCCCCACCCGCCGTTGCAGGAAGCGGTTGACTAAACAATAAACCATTGATGGACTTTTTGTAGTATTCGACCGAAACGTCCAATTTGTTGTTCAAGATAGTACCGTCCAAACCGATGTTGGTCACGATGTTTTCTTCCCACCCTGTGTTCGGGTTTCCGATGCTTGTTTGGGCAAAACCCTGTGCCAACGCACCGTTTCCGCCAATGTCGTAATAGGCATTCGCAAACGTACCCCCGAAAAGCGTGTAGGCATTCTGTGGACTTACGTTGTTTTGGGAACCAAGCACCCCGTAGCTTGCTCTCAATTTCAATTCGTTGAGCCAAGCAACATCTTTCAAAAACTCCTCACCCGTCAAGCGCCAGCCGAGCGATACCGAAGGGAAAATACCGTAGCGGCGATTGGCTCCAAAACGCGACGAACCATCGCGGCGTACGGTTACGCCTACCAAATATTTGTCATCAAACGAATAATCAACACGGCTAAAAATCGAGAACAACGTATTGTTGTAAGCGCTGCTACCGTTGGTGATGTTGATTGTTCCGTTCGACAGGCTCAAATAATCAAAATTGGTGGAAAACAAGCGACTTGCCGAACCGATAAGATAACGCCCGTAGTTACGAATTGCTTCCGAACCCACAATTACTTTCAAATTGCTTTTGCCGAATGAGTTCGTGTACGTCAGCGTATTCGTCCACATGGTGTTGCTATTGTACAACGCAATTTCTGAAAACGAGTTAGGGTTAGTATTACCTTCTGAATTGTTATAAGGGGTAAAGTTAAAGTTCGTCGCATACTGGTTATCAATGCTTCCCCCAAAGCTGGTACGTGCCGTAAAATGCTTCAAGAAATCCACTTCGGCATACACGTTTCCAATCACATCCCAAGCGTTGGTTTTGTTGTTGACGGTATTCATTTGTACCGCCACAGGGTTAGAAGAGCTTCCCAATTCTGGCCCAGCAAATGTTCCACCGTAGTTACCTCTGATGTCATAGACAGGGATAATCGGCATGGCACGGTACGTCCAGGCGATTGGGTTACCTGTGCTCAAGTTGTCAAATCCTGGGTTACGTTTGTAGAACATATAGACGTTTTCACCCACCCGAATGTTGTTTTTAATCTTAAATTGGGTGTTGATACGCGCCGAATAACGCTCCAAGTAGCTTTTGAGCATCGTTCCTTGTTGGTTGAAATACCCCAACGACACCATATAATTCGACTTGTCGGTGCCTCCGCTAGCCGTTAAGTTGTGGCTCGTCATGGCGGCGGGCTTAAACAACTCGTGGAACCAATCGGTCCCTTCTTTGTTTACGGACTGAATCAAGTAGTTGCGTCCTGGGTTGTTGGCATCAAAATTATACTTGGAAGGGTCCACCGCTGCATCGCCTGCTTTACCCACGCCCGTTGCACCTGGACCTCTATACGTAAAATCAGGAAGGCCGTTTTGAAATAAACCCGTTGTTGGGTACGCGATTTTGGTCAAACGGGCAAAATCCGTTGAATTAAGCAAGTTAAATACATTTCCTTGTAACGGCTGTTGACTTCCGTAGTAGGCATCGTACGAAATAACAGGCTGGCCAGATTTCCCTTTTTTAGTCGTCACGACAATCACCCCGTTCGAGCCACGTACGCCGTAAATGGCCGCCGCACCCGCATCTTTCAAGACCTGAATCGACTCTACGTCGTCCGAACTTACGTCGTTGAGTTCTGCCTGAACGCCGTCAACGAGCACCAAAGGCTGCGTATTTCCAAATGAAGTAATCCCGCGCACGAAGATATTGCTGGGGCTTCCTGGCGCGCCTGAGCTAATGACGTTGACCCCAGCCGCCTGACCTTGAAGGGCTTGCACGGCCGAACCCGACGGAATCGATTTGAGTGCTTTCACATCCACCACCGACACCGAGCCTGTAATGTCTTTTTTGCGCTCAGCCGAGTAGCCCGTTACCACAACCTCTCCGAGGGTAGTGGTCGAAGGCATTAGGGAAATGTTAAAAGTCGTTTGCGAACCCACATTCACCTCCTGCGCTTGGTATCCAATGTACGAAATCACCAACACCGCATTCGAGCCAACCGTCAATCTAAATGTACCGTCGGCACCCGTGATGGCACCATTTGTCGTATTTCCTTTAATAAGCACCGAAGCGCCTGCAATGGGCTGAGAATCGTCAGCTCCCACCACTTTACCCGAGATTTGGGTTTGGGCGTACACCGCAACGGACATAAGTAGGCAAAGCAATAGCATACTTACCCCTTTTTTTCGGAGTAGGAAGAAGTCATTCATGTGTGTGATGTTTTTTAAGGAAAAGAGTTACTACTAAATAAGGATTATGTGAATGAGATTTTAGTGTGTATTGATTATTATGACATCCATTTATTAGGCAAAGGATATTAGGCAATTTGATCAGTATTGTCTATTAATCTTTTGCAAATTTGTTTACAAAGAAACAATATTTTTGTAAACAAAAAAAGTTGTACAGATTTTTTTTATAGATAATAGAAAAACTGTAAAGGACAGTTGATCCAAGACAGGATATCAACATTTCAACAAAAGAAAAACCCAAGAGATTGAATAAACATCTTGGGCAGGATAAAACAAATAAGAATATTGGCCTACTAATCCAACTCCAGCGCCTCTACCTCTCCGCGCAACAGGTGCTTAGTGAGCGTGTCCTCAGCAAGTTGAACATCTTTTTCCTTGATGGCTTTCAGCAATTGGCGGTGTTCTTGGTCTGTCATTTCGTAATCGTCCATGTGCGTTTGCGACTTCCCCAGTTTTTGATGAAAGAGTGGAATATTGCTTATTTCGTAAATATCCTTCAATTTTTCGTTTTGCGCCGAATCAATAAGGGTTTCGTGAAACTTTACATCCGCTTCACATGCTCCGCCAAAATAGCCCCTTTCTACCATTGACGTAAAATCATTGCATATCTCTTCCAATTTTTGAATTCCTTTTTCATCCATTTTTTGAATGGCCAAACGGATGGCACCCAGTTCCAGAATTTCCCGCAACTCACGAATCTGCCGCACATCTTCCACACTCATTGACTTTACAAAATAGCCTCCTTTTTCACCTGTCTCAATCAATTGTTCCCCTAATAGTCGAGTTAATGCTTCACGAACTGCCATACGATTTACATCAAGCCGCTTGGCCCAAATATCTTCTTTTAGCCTCGTACCCGACACCAGTTGATTTGACAAGATTTTTTTTCTAAGTTCAATATATACTTTATTGGCGAGCGAATCTATTTTCATTTTTTGTAATCAAATTTTATGCAAAAATGTAAACAAATTTTAACTAACTTTGTAAAGTTAAAAAAATAATTCTTTAAAATTTCGCAGCAGTAGTACAAAATGTCCTACTAAATATAGATATATTGATTATCTATTCTTTAACTCTTACCATTTTGTCATGAAAAAATTAGTTGTAAGCCGAAGAAAGTTTGTCAAAAATGCGGCACTCAGTACGTTGGCATTCAGCACTATCCGTCCTGAATCGGCCTCCGCAACGTCTATGGCAGTAGGCAAACGCGTCGGTATTATTGGATTAGACACTTCGCACAGTACGGCTTTTGTCAAAGTACTCAACGCCCCTGATGCAAGTGCCGATTTTTTGGGGTATAAAGTAGTAGCTGCCTATCCACAAGGTAGCAAAGACATTGAAAGCAGCACTAAACGCGTTCCTGCTTATACCGAAGAAGTCAAAAAACAGAACGTAGAAATCGTTGACTCCATCACTGATCTGCTCAAAAAAGTAGATGTCGTTTTGCTGGAAACCAACGACGGACGCCTTCACCTCGAACAGGCCATTCAGGTACTCAAAGCAGGCAAACGCGTCTTTATTGACAAACCCATTGCTGCGTCGCTTTCTGATACTATTGCCATTTTTGAGGCTTCCAAAAAATACAACATTCCTGTATTTTCAGCCTCATCGCTACGGCATATCAAAGGCGTAGAAAAAGTGGATAAAAGCATTGTTGTAGGCGCGGACACGTTTAGCCCAGCAGTTTTAGAAAAAACACACCCTGATTTGTTTTGGTACGGTATCCATGGTGTCGAAACGCTTTATACCGTCATGGGCACGGGCTGTAAACAAGTCGTTCGAGTTAATAACGAAGGTACAGATATTGTTATTGGCACTTGGGCTGATGGGCGCGTGGGAACTTTTCGCGGCACACGCACAGGGAAACACGACTACGGCGGTACGGTTTATACCAAAAATGGCAATATTGTTTTGGGTCCTTACGGTGGTTACGAGCCGCTGTTGAAGGACATTGTGGCGTATTTCGACACAGGTCAAGTTCCCGTTACTCCTGAAGAAACCATTGAAATATTTGCCTTTATGGAAGCCGCTGACGAAAGTAAACGCCAAGGCGGAGCACCCGTAACGCTCGAAAGTGTCTTGAAAAAAGCGAGAAAGGGCTGATTTGTCATGCTGTAAGCATCTAAAAACGTGCGTCAGCTTTTTACATAAATACGATAACTGGCCAATAACTATTATTAATTTCAAAACACTACATCTATGCCTTCCAACCATTTTTCACGACGTGAATTTCTCAAACGAAATTCATTAACGGGCTTAGGAGCGGTATTGACTCCCTCTCTTCTTACCAAAACTACTGAAAGTCAAGCCACAAAACCCATTGCCCCTACCTCGTTTTCATTAGCAGAACCACTGGCTTTGCTGGGCGGAAAGCCTGTTCGAAGTAAAGGATGGCCCGTATGGCCGATATGGAAACCCGAAACCGACGAAAAACAACTGCTTGAAGTGATTCGGAGTGGTGTGTGGTCACGGGCTGCAGTGGTCAATGAATTTGAAGCCAAATGGGCCGAAACCGTAGGCGCCAAGCGCTCATTGGCAGTTATGAATGGCACGAATGCACTCATCACAGCTTTGATGCAGTTAGACATTCGCGGCGGCGATGAGGTACTGATTCCTCCCTATACTTTTATCGGAACGGTAGCCCCCGTCATTGCCACAGGTGCAATGCCTGTTTTTGTCGATGTTGACCCTGAGACGTTTCAGATTGACCCTGCCAAAATTGAAGCCAAAATCACGCCTCGTACCAAAGCCATCATTCCAGTGCATATTTTGGGGCTACCTGCCAACATGCCGCAAATTCTGACTATTGCCAAAAAGCACAATCTGGCCGTAATTGAAGATGCCTGTCAGGCGCACATGGCCGAGATCAACCACCAAAAAGTGGGCACCTTCGGCGATGCGGGCTGCTTTAGTTTCCAGAATTCCAAGAACTTAGCCATTGGCGAAGCGGGCGCGATTGTGAGCAACAATGACCTGTTCATGGACAAATGTTTCTCGTACCATAACTACGGAAATCCGTTCGGCATGGCGTCAGGTGTAATCGGAGCGGGGACAATCATTCAAGGCAATAAACAACGGATTACAGAATATCAGGCGGCCATCGGTTTGGCACAACTCAAACGATTAGATGCCGAAACCACCCTCCGCAACGAGAACGCAGCCTATTTGAAAGCCAAAATTCAGAAAATCCCAGGCGTTGTTCCCTATAAATTGTACGATAATGTGACACGAGCGGCTTTCCACTTGTTCCCATTCCGTTACAAAAAAGAAGGGTTTAAAGGATTATCTCGTGATACCTTCCTAAAAGCGTTGTCGGCAGAAGGAATTCCCTGCTCCAAAGGCTACGCAACGCTGAACAACATGCCGTACCTAAACGACGCATTTCAGTCGAAAAACTTCCAAAAAATGTACCCAAAATCGCAGCTTGACTTCAAAAGCTACGTTGAACGCAATCATTGCCCCCAAAATGACCGCCTTTGCAATGAAGAAGCGGTTTGGTTTACCCAAAATATGCTCTTGGGTACGAAAGCAGACATGGACGAAATCGCCAACGCCATCGAAAAAATCTACACGCAAGCCGATAAACTCCTGAGTATCAAATGAGAAAACACCTTTGGCTGATTGGACTTTTAGTCATTTCAACAACGTGGGCAAAGGGTTGGAAAGCAGGCGTTGCCAAAGTAGTTATCACGCCCAAAGAATCCGTTTGGCAGGCAGGCTATGCCTCCCGCACCCATGCTTCCGAGGGGAAATTGCATGACTTATGGGCCAAAGCGTTAGCATTGGAAGATGAAAACGGCAAAAAATGCGTGCTTGTCACAACGGATATACTCGGTTTTCCCAAAGCCATGTCTGACCGCATTCGAACGCAGCTTAACGGCAAATTCGGACTGACCAAATCTCAAATCATTCTCAACAGTTCGCACACCCACTCAGGCCCCGTGCTGGATGATGCTTTGCACGATATTTATCCATTGAATGCGAACGAAGAAGCCAAAATCGCCCGCTATTCACGCCAATTGGAAGCACAAATCATTACTTTAGTTGGACAGGCGTTGAAAGATTTAGAACCCGTAGAACTCTTCGCGCAAAACGGAGTAACACGGTTTCAGGTCAATCGTCGTAATAATAAAGAAGCGTCATTGCACGAACAAACCGAACTCAAAGGCCCTAATGATTATGCTGTACCCGTCATTAAAGCCGTGACGGCCAACGGAAAACTAAAAGCGGTCGCTTTTGGATATGCCTGCCACCCAACGGTGTTGGATATTTATCAATTTTCGGGCGATTATCCAGGTTTTGCACAACTCGAACTGGAAAACACTCACCCCGGCACTACTGCCCTTTTCTTTCAGGGAGCTGCTGGTGACCAAAATCCGTTGCCCAGACGTACGATTTCGTTGGCGCGACAGTATGGACGCGAATTGGCGGCGGCGGTGGACAGAGTCTTGGAAGAACCGATGCGACCTTTGCCAGCACAGCTCCAAACGGCTTATTCTGAGATACAATTGCCCTTTTCAGCCCCTCCGACAGAAGCGGAACTGATAAAAACCCAAAGCGAAACTACGCCGTATTTGAAACGTTGGGCGACTCGAATGTTGACTGAAATGAGGCAGGGAAAGCCGTTTTTGTCTTCCTATTCCTATCCTCTGCAAGTCTGGAAACTGGGCGACCAACCGTTGTTCAGCTTTGGCGGAGAACTCGTCATTGAATACGCCATCGAATGTAAAAAGCGCTTCGGGCCGGACATTTTTGTGATGGGCTATTCCAACGACGTGATGGGTTACATTCCATCGGCCACGATTTTGAAGGAAGGAGGCTATGAAGGCGCATCTTCACAAATGGTTTACGGGCTACCGAGCGTTTGGGATGCTTCGGTACCGAATTTGATTTATGCCGAAATTGACAAACTCGCCCAACAAATTGGGATTACTAAAAGTAAAAATTAACCACAAAGAACTCAAAAGATGACACAAAGGGCACTAAGTTGTTCTTCGTGTTCTTTGCGCTATTCTTTGTGAACTTTGTGGTAAAAAAAATCTATACACATGAATTCACTTACCGCCAAAGCCTATTTCTCGGGCTTTGAATTAGCACACGATACTTACAATGCCATTACCGCCGCAAGCAACGGCAAAATTTACTACGTCCTTTGTTCCGAATCCTACGAAACAGGCGGGCAAATGTACGCTTACGACCCCGCTACAGACCAAACCGAATGGGTAGCCGACCTCACCGACGTCTGCGGAGAAAAAGAAGCCAATGCCATTCCGCAGGGCAAAAGCCACGTTCGTTTTTATGAAAACAACGGTAAACTGTATTTTGCAACCCACATCGGTGTTTATGAGATGATTGACGGCATGGAACGTTTGCCGCAAAACGCTCCCGGTGGCAAAAAACTTTACCCGGGCGGGCATTTTTTATCGTACGATTTGGCAACGGGTACCTTCGAAGACTTAGCCATTGCACCCGAAGGCGAAGGCATTCTGACCATGACCATTGACCGCGAACGAGGGCATTTGTACGGCATCACGTGGCCGTTGGGCTACTTTATTCATTATGATATTTCTGCCAAAACCCTTAAAAAAGTTGGTTTGGTATCGGCCAAAGGTGAAGCCGGAATCCCAGGCGATGACTACCGCGTGCTGTGCCGTTCGATGGTCGTTGACCCGCGCGACGGAGCCGTTTATTTCTCTACGTCCGAAGGCGATATTTTTACGTATCATCCTGATAAGGAAGGCTTACAAAAAATTGATGGTGTTGATTTACGTTTAGATTATTTTGGAAAATACGACCCCAAACATCCGGGCAGCATGGGTTACAACTGGCGTAAAATCTTTTGGTACGCCCCAGAAAACGTTGCCTACGGAATTCACGGAAATTCGGGGTATTTGTTTCGTTTTGACCCCAAAATCCCTAAAATTGAAATAGTAGAGCGCTTAACCTCGGAGCCTTCCCGAAAAAGCGGCATGTTTGACCAGTTCAGCTACGGCTATTTAGGCTTTCAACCGGGCCCAGATGGCGAAACGATTTATTACCTAACTGGTGGACCTATTTACATTGATGGGAAACGCCTCAAAGGAGCTGACCAAATTGCCAAAGGAGCAGCCAAAGGGCTTGAAAATCTGCATTTGGTTACCTTTCATATTCCTACCCAAACCTATAAAGACCACGGCCCGATTTTCTACGCCGACGGAAGCCGACCGACTTACGTCAATTCTATTGCGATTGGCTGTGACGGGGCTGTTTATACTTTGGCTCGCTTTGACCATGACGGACGAGAAATTCAGGATTTGGTCAAAATTACCCTATCATAGTTTTGCTGTATGGGCTATATATGTTAAACACAAAGTTCTCAAAGAGAATCCACAAAGTTCACTAAGATTCTTACTAAGGTGTGCCGAACTTTTGTGTTCTTTGCGCCTTTCTTAGAGTTCTTTGTGGCTAAGTTTAAACATCTTCATAATCATTAACATCAAGTGAGTAGGTGAAAAACAAAAAGGTCTTCTCCAAAAAGAAAAGTTCAGTAGCCTGTTTATCTTTAAATAGTGTAGTTATTTTGCCTTTTCTTTCTAAATAAGCCATTTCGTTTTTCTAACATACTTTTACATGAATCATCAGGAAACATTCTCAAACGGTGCCTCTCGCCGCGATTTTATCAAAAAAGCCCTAACCAGCACCGCTGCCTTGACGGTTGGCGGTATTTTGCCAGGATTCGGTGCCAAAAGCTACGGACGTATTCTCGGAGCCAATGAAAAAGTCCGATTGGGTGTCATGGGCGTTAATAGTCGTGGATATGCACTGGCGAGCAATTTTGCTTTACAACCCAATTGCGAAGTAGTTTCGATTTCGGATGTGGATTCACGGGCGGCTGAAAAGTGTATCAAAGCCGTTGAAAAAATTCAGAATTCCAAGCCCAAAGACGTCCCCGATTTTCGTAAAGCGCTGGAAGATAAAGACGTAGATGCACTCATCATCGCCACTCCCGACCATTGGCACGCTCCAGCAGCTATTTTGGCCTCCAAAGCGGGTAAGCATGTTTATTTGGAAAAACCATGCAGCCATAATCCATACGAGGGAGAACTCCTCATGGCGGTAGCGGCCAAGTATAAAAATGTAATTCAGATGGGCAACCAACGTCGGTCGTGGCCAAATGTAAAGCAGGCGCTGAAAGATATTCAGGACGGAGTAATCGGGCGTCCGTACTTTGCCAAAGGTTGGTACACCAACAACCGCGCTTCCATCGGTGTGGGCAAAGAAATATCCGTTCCATCGTGGCTCAATTACGATTTATGGCAGGGCCCTGCACCTCGTCGTACCTATAAAGACAACGTGATTCATTACAATTGGCACTGGTTTTGGCATTGGGGCACGGGAGAAGCCCTCAACAACGGTACTCACATGCTCGACCTCATGCGTTGGGGATTGGGGGTTGAATTCCCTACTAAAGTTTCTTCTTCGGGTGGCCGCTATCGCTATCAGGATGACTGGGAAGCTCCTGATACGCAAGTGATTAACTTGGAGTTTGGCAAAGACAAATTCATGACGTGGGAGGGCCGCAGCTGCAACAGTCGCAATGTAGAGGGCAGCAGTGTGGGGGTTTCTTTTTACGGCGAAAAAGGCACATTGGAATACGGCGGCGGCAATGCTTACAAGATTTACGATTTAGACAACAAGATTGTCAAAGACGTAAAAAATGATTTGGTCATTGACCCACGTAACAAAATGGACCCTTCGCAGGCGTTGGATGCGTTCCACTTCCAAAACTTCGTATCGGCCATTAAAGAAGGAACTCCCTTGGCCTCTGACATTGTGGGCGGACATCAAAGTACGCTGCTTTGTCAGTTGGGAAATATTGCTTTGCGTTCCAACAGTATTTTAGAGATTGACCCTACCAACGGCCATATCAAAAACAACAAAACGGCTCGTAAACTCTGGAAACGGGAGTATGAAAAAGGATGGGAACCTACCTTGTAATTTTTAAAAGTTGGTTTGCATCTGCGATGCGAGCTTGTGAGTCGGGCGTTTAAAACGCCCAGCACAGTAGTTCGCGATGCAATCGCAAACTAACAACATTCTTTGTGGTTAAACTATTTTAATCAACAACTCAATGAAAGACAACTCTACCGTGGTTGACGTAAGTAGCCTTACCAAACGGGAAACCAATATTTCTATTTTCTTAGTGGGCGTCATGTTTTTTATGTTTGGCTTCATCTCATGGGTCAATGCCATTCTGATTCCCTATTTTAAAATTGCCTGCGAACTCACCAGTTTTCAGGCATACTTAGTGGCCTTTGCCTTTTATATTGCCTATTTTATCATGTCAGTGCCAGCGTCGTATTTACTCAAAACGCAGGGGTTCAAAAAAGGCATGATGATCGGTTTTTGGTTCATGGCCTCGGGCGCGTTCATTTTTATTCCCGCCGCTATGACCCGTACTTATGGTATTTTTCTGATGGGACTGTTCACCATAGGCATTGGATTATCCATTTTGCAGACTGCCGCCAATCCTTACATTACGATTTTAGGGCCGAAAGAGCGTGGAGCGCAACGCATCAGCATCATGGGCATCTGCAACAAAGCCGCAGGCATCCTATCCCCGTTGGTATTTGCTGCCGTCATTTTACGCCCTACCGATACCGACCTATTTTCCCAACTCAGCACTATGAACGACCTACAACGCAGTGCAGCGTTGGATGAATTGGTGCGTCGGGTCATCCCCCCCTATACGGTTTTGGGGCTTTTTCTTGTGGCGTTGGGCTATTTGGTGTATCGTTCGCCCTTACCTGAAATCAACACCGAGCAGGAAAGTGCTGAAGTGGCCAATGCTAATGCGGGCAAAACGAGCATTTTCCAATTTCCGCACCTGATTCTGGGCGCGGTAGCCATTTTTTTACACGTAGGTACGCAAGTCATTGCCATTGATACCGTAATCGGCTATGCCAATTCGATGGGCATTGACTTGCTGAAAGCCAAAACCTTTCCTTCCTATACTTTGGCTTGTACTATATGCGGTTACATTATAGGCATTATCTCCATACCTAAATTTGTCAGTCAGGTCAATGCGTTGCGGTTTTGTACGCTGCTGGGAACGGTATTTACACTGCTCATTATTTTTGCCAAAGGCTCGGTAAACTTCCTCGGACAAACGGCTGACCTTTCTATTTGGTTTGTGGTGCTGTTGGGTTTAGCCAATTCGTTGGTTTGGGCAGGCATCTGGCCGTTGGCATTGGATGGACTGGGGCGTTATACCAAACTGGGGGCTTCCATCCTTATCATGGGCTTGTGCGGCAACGCGCTCATGCCGTTGGTTTACGGCTATTTCGCTGATTTATACGATGTTCGCACGGCTTATTGGGTTCTATTCCCTTGTTATTTGTACTTGGTTTATTATGCAGCTTATGGCCATAAAGTAAAACGTTGGGGAATCTGATGCGACAAAAACTCACCAACGGCATCATTCTCACCCCCTTTCGCACCATCAAAGGCGGTACGGTTGTCATTGAAAATGGAAAGATTTTAGGTATAGATGAAGGAAATGTGGAAGTGCCCGATGCCACCGAAATAGATGCCAGAGGCCAATATGTAGCACCCGGCTTCATTGACATACACGTACACGGCGGCGGCGGTTTTGACTTCATGGATGGCACCGAAGAGGCTTTTCTTAAAATCGCAGAACTTCACGCGCAATACGGTACGACTTCGTTGGTTCCAACCACACTGACGGCGGAAAAAGAAGATTTGCTGCAAACTTTAGATGTTTACGAAAAAGCAAATCGTCAAAACACAAAAGGCGCAAATCTCCTCGGAATCCATTTAGAAGGTCCTTATTTCGCTCTAAGTCAGCGAGGAGCGCAGGACCCGCGCTACATTCGCAATCCTGACCCTGCTGAGTATGAAGAAATTCTCAACCATTCGTCGTCCATCGTACGCTGGAGTGCCGCGCCAGAGTTGGAAGGGGCGATTCCGTTTGGACAACGGTTACGTCAAAAAGGGATTTTGGCGGCCATTGCCCATACTGATGCTTATTACGACGATGTGTTGGCAGCCTACGAAAATGGCTATTCACTCGTCACTCATTTGTATTCAGCGATGTCGGGTGTGACGCGCAAAAACGCCTTTCGCTACGCGGGGGTGATTGAAAGCTCGTACTTACTTGACTTAGACGTAGAAATCATCGGTGATGGCATTCATTTGCCCGCTCCTTTGCTCCAATTTGTCTATAAATTCAAAGGCCCTGACCGCACTGCCCTCATCACCGACGCCATGCGCGGCGCAGGGATGCCCGAGGGGGAAAGCATATTAGGGTCGTTGAAAAATGGCTTGCCCGTTATCATCGAAGACGGCGTGGCCAAACTCCCCGACCGTACCTCGTTTGCGGGCAGCGTCGCCACCTTCGACCGATTGGTTCGTAACATGATTACGATGGCCAATGTGCCGTTGTTGGATGCCGTTCGCATGGCAAGCACCACCCCCGCCCGCATCATGGGCGTTAGCGACCTCAAAGGCTCGCTCGCCAAAGGCAAAGACGCTGATGTTGTTATTTTTGATGAAAATATCAATATCGGGATGACGATGGTGGGGGGGAAAGTAGTGTATAATCAGATGCTTTCAGCATGACAAATCGTTTAATTATACCAACCTTACGTTCAAAAAATGCCTCTTTTACAAGAAACAACCGTTGACAAACTCCACGTCAAATTAGCCCAAAACCGCCAAGAATTAGGGCAATACGCCGCCAAAATGGCCGCCACAAAAATTAAATCATTGCTTCAAAGCCAAGAAACCGTCAATATTATTTTTGCCGCAGCTCCGTCACAAAATGAATTTTTGGATGCCTTGGCACAACAGCTTGATGTTGACTGGCAACGGGTCAATGCCTTTCACATGGACGAATACATTGGCTTGTCGGACGAAGCGCCGCAGCGGTTTGGGAATTTTCTCAAAGACCGTTTTTTTGCCAAAGTACCGTTGAGAGAAGTGTTTTACATCAATGGAAACGTAGCAGACACCGAAGCTGAGTGTCAACGCTACTCGGCTTTGTTGACCCAGTATCCTACCGACATCGTTTGCATGGGCATCGGTGAAAACTGCCACATTGCGTTCAACGACCCGCACATTGCATTCTTTGATGACCCCGTGTTGGTCAAAAGAGTAGATTTAGACCTTACCAGTCGCCAACAACAAGTACATGATGGATGTTTTTCTTCATTAGAACTTGTTCCCGAGTATGCCCTCACGCTTACGATTCCTGCGTTGGTAAAAGCCCCTACGGTGTTTTGCATGGTTCCTGCGGCCCACAAAGCCGAAGCCATTTACCATACCCTCCTCTATAATATCCAAGAATTATATCCTTCAACCATTTTGCGTAGGCATCCTAATGCTACGTTGTTTATTGACCAAAATAGCGCCCAAAAATGGCAGGAAGCCGTAAGTTTGTAAGTAAATTTGTCTCTTACAACACTTATTCCCTTAAAAAACACCCACATTTTTATGAAAGCACG
>JBDHXS010000017.1:0-24124 GCA_039810845.1 Runella sp.
CAACTTCCCGAAATTTTGATGGAGTTATTAACTTGCAAAGGCACTGATTTGAGCGACGAATTACCAGAAATAGTCAAAAACCAACTGAGTAGGTAAGGCAACATAGCTTTAATGGATTTAATTGTTAAAGTAGTTTTCTCAAATTTAGAAGATACTAATTCTTGCCTCCTCCCAAAGACGATGCGGCACTGCCCAAATGCTGATTAATGGTTACGATTTTGGTATTCAAACTTTCAATCGCTTTGGCGTGACGGGCTTCAATATCAGGCAGATTGGCTGTTGATTTTAAAGAAGCCTCGTACTGAAACGCAGGCAACATCCAAGAAGCATAACCACTGTAAGGGTCTGACGACGCATACAAAGACCGGTACCAAGGGCCGTAAGCCATACCTTTGGGGTCAATGAATGCTTTTTCCAAATTCCGAAGTTCTTTATTGATAGCTGCAACTTTGGCTTTGTCCAGTTGGTCAGAAGCCAATAATGTTTTGATGCGATTTTCGTAAGCTTCCGCTGTTTGTTTTAGGGTTTCTACTTGTACTAACAGTTTTTCAATCGAGTAGGAGGGCTGTTAGGCTTTAATTGCTTTTTCGGCAGTTTTGAAATGCGTAGCCAAATCAGTAGCATACCGCGATACGTCGAAAGGTAAAATATCAGCATTTGCCAAACGTAATGACATCGTTCCAACTACCTGCTCCACCATCGGCCCCATTTTGTAAGTAGAATCAACGAATTTGTTGTAGAAAAATAAATAATCATACTGTGAGTGGTACAAAGTGGGACCGCCCGTACCCGCACTCAACGACGGAATACCCGCGTGCATATAAAAAGCGATGTGGTCAGAGCCGCCTCCTAAGTTACCAATCGTGGGTTCGTTTTCGGTAGCCACGGGTGCCGAGCCACCCACCGCCGCGGTACTACCGCGCCGTCCACCTTTTTGCGCCATCCAGTGTTGATAAACTGTCTTGTTAGAATCAGGATATTCTACCGCCTGCGAAGCTTCAATCAAAAGTTTTTTCAAAGAAGGGGAAGCACTCCCACCAAACATTTTTCCCGACACCGCAGCGTCATAATTCATGTAAGCAACGGCTTTGTTCGCCAACTCGTCACGCATTTGTTCTACCCACTCCGTGGAGCCAATCACCCCGTGTTCTTCGGCATCCCAGTGGCAAATCTTAATGGTACGCTTAGGTTTTTGGGGTAATTTGCCCAACGATTCGGCCAAAGACAAAAGCATTGCCGTACCGCTATTGGGGTCAGTCGAGCCATACGACCACGCATCGTAGTGACAGCCCGCAATAATCCACTCGTCAGGAAATTCGCTACCTACCAACGTACCTACTACTTCATATACCCGCACAAAATCTTTGTCCTGCTTTACTTTTAAGCGCACTTTCAGGCCTGTACCGCCTTCCAAACGATAAGCCAATGGCAATCCTCCTTGCCAACCCGCTGGCACCCCTTTGCCAGTCATGCGTTTGAGGATTTCGACGGCCGATCCCCACGGCAGCGGTGTAACTGGTATCTTATGAAATGCCACATCTTTGGGGTCAAGACGTTTTATTTTCTTAACGCCATCAAGGGGTAAAGCAGGCTCAAAAGGCGTAAGTGGGTCGCCCGTAAAATCAACGGTTAGCAATGAGCCACGCTGAATGGTGTTATCGCTGGGCTGAGAACCTTCGGGAAAGGTAATCCCTTTCATATAACCACTATCATAGGGGTCAGTATAAATAATCACACCCGCTGCGCCTGCTACTTCGGCGTGCTTGGCTTTATAGCCTCGAAAGTTACCCCCATAACGGGCAATGACAATTTTGCCTTTTACCGAAATACCCATGGCTTTTAGCTGCTCAAAATCTTCTTTTCGACCGTAGTTTGCATAAACTACCTCCGAAGTTACATCGCCCGAACCCGAATAAGCATTCCAACCTGGTGTGAGTCGCGAATCTCCTGAATATTTATCTTCTGGTAAAATAAATTCACGGTTGTTAAGCGGTATCCGAATGGGTTCAACCACTTCTACCAAGCTTTCTCCAGGATTTTTAGACAAATAAATATCGTGTGGAAAAATTTCGACCTGCAAACCCGCTTTCCGCATCACATCGGCGATGTAGTCACGAACATTTTCATTTTCGGGAGTCCCAGCTAAGTGAGGTACGCTGGTCAACTTATACAAATGGTTTTTGTATCGTTCTGCCGATTGCTTGGTGCGGTATTCCTGTTCAGCTTTTTCCTGTTTGGTTTGATTGGACGGAGTAAAGCCGCTGATGGTTTTCTGTGCCTGAACACAAGTGCCCAAAAAAAGAAAACCGCTGATGAGAAAAGAAATTTTCATAAGGTAGGTTGGTTGATGATGAATTATTTGGTGGGCTTAATCGTACTTTCAATTATTTTTTGAGTCCTATTTTGGGCTAAAAAAATTAAGCTTAGAAAAATGGGCAAAAAGGCCGAAATAACGCAGTTAAAGGGCATTTTAGGGGATAGTTTAGGTTGGTGTAGCAAGTTAATAAATTCTTTTAAAAACCCATTAACAATCATTAACCGAGTCATTATAAACCTTTGCCATTTCTGGCGTTCTAAGAGTAAAATAAAGCAAAATAAGTTTTACACCAAACCAAATAAATGCCATGAAAAAGTTAGTGTTTGCAGCAGCCATGATTTTAGTAGCTTTCGTTAGTGCCAATGCCCAATGGGGAAACAACGATCGCAACCGTCGCTATGACGACCGTCACGATGATCGCCGTGACGACCGAGGTGGATATGATAACCGATATGGAAGGGGAAATATGGGCGACCGAATTGATGACTTCCAACGCGAAGCGCGTCGTCGTATTGCCGATGGTATTGCCCAAGGTTCTATTAACTCAAGAGAAGCAAGAAATCTAATGCGTGATGTAGAACGGATTGAACGCAAAGAGCAGATATTTTGGCGCGATCGGGTACTTAATCCTCGCGAACGTCAGGAATTGACTCAGGATTTGTATGCGCTGAATCGTGAAATTACCCGAGAAAAACGAGATAGTGAACGCTCTACCTATGACGATTACGGTCGTAATGGGCAGCGTAATAGAGGATGGTGATTAGCGACAGAGGGCCGAAATTTTCGGCCCTCTGTTTTTATATGATGAATTGCTATTTGTTTCATTTTTTGGATGGCTATATTCTTGACTTTCATCAGTTTCTATACTTTATTAGCAACTTTGTGATAGTAATTTCACTCAAACGGGAAAATGTTTTGCTATTTTTAGACCCACATTTCATCAGCAGACTTTCCGTACTTTAACCTCAATAATAAAAACATTCCGAAATCATGCGTATTCGTACATTTGAAGAGTATCAAGCCGCCTATCAGCAAAGTGTAGAAGACCCCGAAGGTTTTTGGGCGGAAGTAGCACAAGAATTTAAATGGCATAAGCCTTGGAAAAAAGTACTGGATTGGAATTTTACCGACCCAGATGTTAAGTGGTTTGTAGGAGGAAAAACAAATATAACCGAAAATGCCCTTGACCGTCATTTGAGAGAGCTGGGAAATCATCCTGCCATCATCTGGGAACCCAACGACCCTTCCGAACCAAGCGTGACGCTTACTTACAAAATGCTCCATGACCAAGTGTGCCGTTTTGCCAATGTACTCAAGCGCAACGGTGTTGTCAAAGGCGACCGCGTGTGTATTTACCTCCCCATGGTACCCGAAGCCGCTATTGCCATTTTGGCTTGTGCTCGAATTGGTGCGATTCATTCGGTGGTGTTTGGTGGATTTTCTGCCCAATCGCTTACTGATCGTATCAATGATTCCAATTGTAAGGTTATTGTCACTTCTGATGGAGCAGCCCGTGGCAATAAGAATATTCCGATGAAAGATACTGTGGATGATGCGCTTATCGCTTGTCCGTCGGTACAAAAAGTAATCGTTTTAACCCATACCCGCACAGCTATTTCGATGATTAAAGGTCGTGACGTATGGTGGGAAAACGAAATGAAACAAGTGACTTCCGATTGTAAGGCCGAAGTAATGGATTCGGAAGATCCTTTGTTTATTCTCTATACATCTGGTTCAACAGGTAAACCCAAAGGCGTAGTTCACAGCACGGGTGGCTATATGGTATATTCGGCCTATACCTTTCAAAACGTATTTCAGTATGAGCCAGGTCAAGTATTTTTCTGTACTGCCGATGTAGGTTGGATTACAGGACACAGTTACATAGTCTATGGGCCATTGCTCAGCGGTGCTACTTCACTGATGTTTGAAGGGATTCCCACCTATCCAGATGCTGGGCGTTTTTGGGATATTGTTGATAAACACAAAGTGGATATTCTTTACACCGCTCCTACTGCGATTCGTTCGTTAATGGGTTTTGGTTTGAAATATGTAGAAGGAAAAGATTTGAGCTCGCTCAAGGTGCTGGGTTCGGTTGGTGAGCCTATCAATGAAGAAGCCTGGAATTGGTACAATGAGCATATCGGTAAGAGCCGTTGTCCCATTGTAGATACTTGGTGGCAAACTGAGAATGGAGGAATTATGATTTCACCTATTGCTGGTGTTACTAAGACAAAACCTACTTACGCTACGCTTCCGTTGCCAGGAATTCAACCTGTGTTGGTTGATGAAGTTGGGAATGAAATTGAAGGAAACGGCGTGAGTGGCAATCTTTGTATTAAATATCCATGGCCTTCGATTATTCGAACTACATGGGGTGACCACGAACGGTGTCGTCAAACATATTTCTCTACCTACCCCAACCGTTATTTTACGGGCGATGGCTGTTTGCGCGACGAAGACGGCTACTACCGCATCACCGGGCGCGTAGATGATGTACTCAACGTGTCGGGTCACCGTATTGGTACGGCTGAGGTTGAAAATGCCATCAATATGCACTCCGACGTGATTGAAAGTGCCGTGGTAGGTTATCCGCACGACATCAAAGGGCAGGGTATCTATGCCTTTGTGATTTGTGAAAATACGCTTGATGATGAAGATCTCTCTCGCCGTGATATTCTGGCCACTGTGACGCGTATTATTGGACCGATTGCTAAACCTGATAAAATTCAGTTTGTTAGAGGGTTACCAAAAACCCGTTCGGGAAAAATCATGCGCCGAATCCTGCGCAAAATAGCTGAAGGCGATACATCTAACTTAGGCGATACTACTACACTTTTAGACCCAACGGTAGTGGAAGATATCAAAGATGGTGCTTTGTAAGGTAAACCAATGATAAAAATAGCCCTGAAGCGTTTTGCTTCGGGGCTTTTTATTTCTTGGCATCCAATTTTTGAATCACATAATCCAGTTTCTCGTGCAACAACCGAATTTCCAGTTCGGCGCGAAGGTTAATCTGATAATCACTCTTGGCACGTTCGCGGTCTTTTTGTTCCTGGCGGTTTTGACTCATCATGATGACAGGTGCCTGCAAAGCCGCCAAACACGACAAAATCAGGTTAAGCAGAATAAATGGATATGGGTCAAACCCTTTATTGAGGAACACCCACACATTAATACCTATCCAAAAAGATATAAAAAGGCCAAATGAAATAATAAACGTCCAACTACCACCAAATTCCGCAATTTTGTCGGCAGTTCGTTCTCCAAAAGTGCCATTTTGATTGGAATCTTCAAGCGAATTATCTACCAGAATCCGACTGATACTCATAGAGATAAGGATTTTGAGTTCTTCGTCCGAAAGTTTTCCTAAATCTTTTTGAAGAATTGTTTCAAGGTGCTTTATTTTTTCGCCGCTTGTGTGTGTACTCATGGATAGGCAGGTTAATTTCTTGCAAAATAAGGAAAATTACGATTAATCAAATGCATAGAATAAATGAAAAAGCCAATGTTTCCATCGGCTTTTCAAGTATAAAATAATATGTTTTACTTGGTCACTTTCAGTATTTTAATCGTGTTTTGGGTTTGGTCTTCATAGTTTACTACAACCAAATAATAACCCATTGGAAGCTGTTCACCAAAAGTAATTTGTTCGCCTTGCGTCAATTTATCAATATTAATTCGCTCGTAACCAATGATATCATTTACTTTTAGTTGACGGATATTTTTATTGGCAATGAAGGTAAAGTACATTTGACTTGGATTAGGAAAAACCACTCCACGCGGATTGGTATCTTCCAATTCTACTGTTCTCAACCGTGCATTGGAGCAAACTGTGACGCTTTTGCAATACTGTTTGTACCAAGGCGAGGTAGAATAATTAACTCCCACACACACTTGCCCTCCCGAAAACCAGGAACCGAAATTAATAGTTGCTTTTCCAAAACTTGGCTGCCCAGAAGCAATACTCTGCGTAGAACCCGTACACCACCAAGAGATATTGGTGGCATTGACTAAATTGGTAGTACTCAATTCATACACTTTTACATTATTTGGCGCAACACAATCTGATCCGATAATATCGGCATTGGCTGGGGGAGTAGCATTCACAATTACATTTATAGTACTTGAAGTTGTAATTGCTCCTTGGTTATCCGTTGCTTTGGCAGTAATGCTGTACGTTCCTGCAGCTATGCTTGTCCATGAAAATGTATAAGGTGACGAGAGGTCTTCGCCCAACTTAACATTTCCATTATAAAACTCTACTTTGGCTATGCTTCCATCACTATCAGCAGCATTGGCCGCAATAGAAATTGTGGCTGGAGCAGTGAAGGATGCGTTGTTGGTTGGAGAAGTCACGCTGACTATGGGCGCTTGGTTGACAGGAGCTGCATTCACTATTACGTTTACGGCACTTGAATTTGTAACCGCTCCTTGGTTATCAGTCGCCTTGGCAGTAATGCTGTACGTTCCTGCCACCACACCTGTCCAAGAAAAAGTATAGGGTGATGAAAGGTCTTCTCCCAGCTTAGTGCTGCCGTTGTAAAACTCCACTTTGGCTACGCTTCCATCGCTATCAGCGGCATTGGCTGCAAGAGAAATTGTGGCTGGAGCAGTGAAGGATGCGTTGTTGGTAGGTGAAGTCAAACTGACGGTAGGCGCTTGATTGACAGGCGGTGGAGTTCCAGTACACACTGTCACTGTCTTACAGAATTGTTGGTACCATGGTGCTGCTGAATAATTTACTCCAATACAGACCTGGCCGCCTGTAAAATTGGACCCGAAATTGATGCTGACTTTGTAGGGCTGTCCAGAAACGGGGGTCAAACTTTGCGTAGAACCTGTACACCACCACGCAAAACTGCTTGCGTTAGGTAAGTTAGCCACATTCAATTCAAAAAGTTTAGTTTCATTCACGCTCACACAGTCAGGTCCGATAAGATCAGCCGTAGGGTTTCCCGGGTTGTTTACATAAATAGTAACTGCGCCAGATGTCGTAACAGCATTCTGGTTGTCAACAGCTTTGGCCGTAATGTTATAAGCTCCAGCAGCTATGTCAGTCCAGTCAAAACTATATGGACTTGAGAAATCCTCTCCAAGCTTTATGTTGCCACTATAAAACTCCACTTTTGAGATACTTCCATCGTTATCAGCGGCATTGGCCGAAATAGCCAGGGCAGCAGGAGCGGTCAGAGTGATATTATTGGCTGGAGAAGTGAGACTGATAGTGGGAGGTTGATTAGGAGCTGGAGCTGCTGTTATTTGTACTACCGACGAAGTAAGTGTGCCTCCCGCACTTAAAATTGCCTTGGCTGTAAACGAATAAGTACCCGCCTGAATGTTAGTAATAGTCCATGAATAAGGCGATGTAGCATCTTCCTCCAATTTGGTTGTCCCGTTATAAAACTCTACGGTTGTTGCGGTTGTATTTCCAACATTGGCATTGACAGTCAGATTACTTCCAATCGTTACCGTTGAATTATGGGAAGGACTTGTGATAGAAATAAAGGGCGTAGGTGGGCCAAAATTATCGGCTGGATTTAAAATATGGTCTTTTACCCATGTACCTGATGTGCTGGTATTGTTCCAATTATTGCCGCTACAAGCACCAGGATTGAGCGCAGCGGAGGATTCGTCTTTGTCACAAAAACTCCAATTGCACCAACTTACTTTAATTCCTGAGGTGTTGTTGCCTGCCATAAGGCTTACCCAGTTTTGGGCGTTGGTATAGTCATTGCCACCATTACCAGAATAATTACTTGTTCCCCATTCTGACACAAAAAGTGGTACTGTTTTAATCACGTCATCAATATAGCTTTGCGAATAATGTGAACCTGCATAGAAGTGGAAAGTGTACATAATATTGTATGCATTGGCTCCTGTGAGCGGATTGCTGCGCACATCGCCTGGAGAACCACTCCATGATGGAGTACCTACCAGAATAATGGCTTCAGGGTCATATTGTCGAATAACAGGAATGATTTGTTCAGCATAACTCTTTACCGATGACCAACTTACACCGTTAGGTTCATTACAAATTTCGTAAATGACATGTTTTTTGCCTGCGTGCTGTTGCGCCATCAACCCGAAAAACTCAATAGCATCAGCCGTATGGATGTTAGGGTCTCCAGGATTAAGAATATGCCAGTCAATAATGCAATAAACGCCACTTTGGGCAGTCCAGTCCACAATTTGATTGATTTTATTGCGCAAGCCCACTTTGTTATTCATATAGCCACCTTCATCTACATACATAGCGGCTCTGAAGACATCAATACCCCAATCGGTAGCTAAAGTCTGTACTGTTGAGGCGTTGTAGCACTGGTCAAACCAGTGCAAACCATGGGTACTCATACCTCGTAATTGAATGGGAGTACCTGCTTCATTGGATAATTGACGATTGATGACTTTCAAACGGCCATTGACCGCTAAGGGAGTGGGCAATTGCCCAAACGTAGAAAAATAGAGTAATGTAAAGAGGCTAATAGCCGCACACACGCGTAAAATTGAATTTTTCATACACCTACTTTTTGAATTATGGAACAGATAAACGACGAAAAATTTAGAAATCTCTTTTCCAGATAAAGAGATTTTATACCGTTCGTAATAAGTAGGGTGAGTGTAAAAGTAAAAGTAAGTAAATTTCCGTTAAAAGAAATGGTTCGGAAACTTGTTTTTTAACCAGAAAACGCTTGATTTGCGGTAATTCCTTTCTAAACCCTTAAACTTTCTCAATCTTCATGGAAAATGTATCTTCTTTTGTAGGTGAGCCTACAAATTATGCCAGTTTTGGCCGACGTTTTGTGGCACTCATTATTGACGGTCTGATTTTGGGTATTGCCCAAATGATTGTGATTGCCCCCTTCATGGCTGCTATTGGTTTTGGCGCCGCTGCCAATGCCGATGCACTCTCAGATATGAGCGAGCAACAAGCCCTAGGGCTTGCATCAGGTATTATGGGTGCAGGTCTTGCTATTCAGGTAGTTAGTTGGGCTATTGGTGGTGTTTATTTTGTGATGATGGAGTCGTCTGCCAAACAAGCTACACTGGGTAAGATGGCAATGGGACTGAAAGTAACTGATCTCAACGGAAATCGTATCAATCCAACAACGGCTGTTATTCGTTACATAGGTCGTATTGTATCGGGAATGATTATGCTGATTGGCTATATTATGGCCGCTTTTACAGCCAAAAAACAAGCTTTACATGATATAATGGCCAGCACACTTGTTCTTAAAAGCTAATGGTTAATAGTAATTCTATCCATTGGAAGGCGGGACAAACCCGCCTTTTGCTATTTTTGCTCTTCTCATAGCTAAAACCGAACACAAACGAATAATGCAAATAGACCTCCGCTCTGACACCGTCACCAAACCTACCAAAGAAATGCTCGAAGCCATGTTTGCTGCCGAAGTTGGCGATGACGTTTTTGGCGATGACCCTACTGTAAATGCCCTTGAAGAAAAAGCGGCCAATTTATTTGGAATGGAAGCTGCGCTATTTTGCACTTCTGGGACGTTAACCAATCAATTGGCGATTCGGGTACATACACACCCAGGCAGCGAAGTGATTTGTGACAAACTTTCGCACATTTATCTCTACGAAGGGGGGGGGATTGCTCTTAATTCTTTGAGTTCGGTTAAATTATTGAATGGTGATAAAGGCCGCATCAGCGCTAATCAAGTACTTGATGCCATCAATAATCCTGAGGATGTTCATGCTCCTATATCTCGTTTGGTTTCGCTCGAAAATACTATGAATAAAGGCGGCGGTTGCTATTATCATTTTTCAGAAATTGAGGCTATCAAAGAAGTTTGCCAAGTACATGGTTTGGCACTTCATTTGGATGGCGCCCGACTTTTTAATGCACTTGTTGAAACGAATGAGAGTACGCTACAATTTGGAAGTATTTTTGACAGTATCAGCATTTGTCTATCTAAGGGGCTTGGTTGTCCAGTAGGGTCATTGTTACTGGGAAGTCAATCATTTATAAAACAAGCGCGTCGTTTTCGAAAAGTAATGGGAGGAGGATGGCGTCAAGCTGGCTACTTAGCTGCCGCAGGTATTTATGCTTTAGACCACCATGTAGCACGACTCCGTGAAGATCATACCCGAGCTCGCACTATTGGAGAGATGCTTACTGAACTACCCGAAGTTCAAGAAATTTACCCCATTGATACCAATATTGTTATCTTCCGCTTGCCCGAAACTATCTTAGCAACCGACTATGTCACTCAATTAGGACAAAAAGGAGTTCAGGCTGTTACTTTTGGAAAACATTTGGTACGATTTGTGACGCATTTAGATTTTACAGATAATCATTTAGAAGAATTGCGTAAACGACTGTCAAAAGTTATCTAACGGTCAAAAAACACGTATTTCTACGCTAAAAAAACTCCTCAAAAGTTGGCACTTTTGTTGCTGTAATTTTATTGCTGTCTTTTTTAAACCTTTTTGTACTTTTCTGCGTCTAATTAATAGTAATTGTTCATTTTTTTACATTTTTAAATCTGTCATTAAGCCATGAAAAAAGTAGTCAAACTCCTATCAGTAGCTTTAGCAGTTGGTGCGGCTGTATATACCTACAAAAAACTGCAAACGAAAAAAGCTTAATTATAGAGCCGTGATTTTTATTGCGGCTCTACTTCTATAACAATTTTTACGTCAGTAAATTTTGATTTGGCCATAGCCAAACGATTGCCATTCTTATACCATTTTATAGTTTCTTTTATAAGTTTTTACGGCTTATAAATGTTTCTATTAGTGAAATGGATCAATTCTGCATGGATATTTGAAGCTCGTATTTTCTATTTTTCCTACTTTTGCCAAGAACAAGAAAGCAATGACATAGCATCTTGAAAGTTCTTGTGCTTTACAATGACTATTACCCAACATTAACATTTGTAGTTTATTTTTTCCAATGCTTCAAAATCGGCTTGTTAAACGGATCTTAGCTTACTTCGTTCGGGGGCTTGTACTGGTGGCACCTACTTATTTTACCTTTTTGATTATTAAGGAAAGTATTAGTTATTTGGATAGTATTCTTCCTATTTACATTGACACCGATACTAAGAACTCTCTCTATTTGCCTGGTTTGGGCTTAGTGATTATTCTTTCGAGTATTGTTTTTTTAGGCTTCATTTTCTCTCGGTTCGTGCCACAGTCATTTTTTAGTTTTGGCGAAAGCCTGTTAAAAAAAATGCCTTTAGTAAGCCTTATTTATTATGCAATAAAAGATCTTATCTCTGCTTTTGTAGGTGACAAGCGCAAATTTAACCAGCCAGTGTTGGTCACTATCAATCAGCAATCTGATCTTAAAAAATTAGGGTTTATTACCCAAACAGACCTTTCCAATCTTGCTATTGAAGGCTACGTAGCCGTGTATTGCCCTCATTCCTATGCTTTTTCTGGGGAATTGTTTATTGTGCCCAATGCAAATGTTAAGCACCTTGACAATATATCAAGTACCGATGTAATGAAGATGATTGTTTCAGGAGGAGTGTCGGTGAAGTAATAAATGAAATTTACAATCCACGAATAACGCGACGCGCCCAAGAGTTCTTACCACTTGAGCTATCAGGGCTCTTAAATACGTCTGACCAATTCAAATGCTTTTTTAGCTTCATAGCGCGCATCTTTAATACATAACCAGCCACTAAATAAAGACAAAAAAGACCAACCAAGATAAAGAAAGCCTGTGTATTGGTAATGAATTTGAATGTAATGAAATAACCTACTACGTTTGCAATCGTCATTCCCCACAATGTAATAGAGGTTTGAAAATGATTAAATCCGTTGTCAAGCAACACATGGTGCATGTGGTTGCGGTCGGCTTTAAATGGGGAGCGTTTATTGAGAATTCGTACTAAAAACACCCTTAATGTATCAAAAATGGGAACAATCAACAAAACTACTGCCAAGATAGGCGCATTGAAAAACGCATTGGTATCATACTGATAGGTTACGTTGAGTCGGATAAATTTTACGGCAAAAAATGCCAACAAAAAACCTGCAATTAACGAACCCGTATCTCCCATAAATATCTTGCTGGTTTTGGAGAAATTGAATCGTAAAAATCCAAGAAGTGCTCCCGACATCGAAAATGCCATACATGCCATTGAAAAATGGTGATTCAACAAGAACCAAGTACCAAAACTTAGACCAGCAATAAAAGCTATACCTCCAGCCAACCCATCCACTCCATCTATAAGATTGACAGCATTGATGATAGCTATAAAAATAAAGATGGTGAAAGGAATACTAATAATATCGGGTATATGATACCAGCCAAAAATTCCGAAGAAATTATCTACTTTCAACCCTCCCAGTAAAATAAGCGTTGAGACGGCAACAACTTGAAGTAGAAGTTTCTTGTTAGGGTCAAGCACTAAAATGTCGTCTTTCAATCCTAAGAAAAATAGAATAGTCAGCCCTACTACCGCTAAACTCGTCAGGTAGGCATCAGTTTGTTCATTGGTATGTGGCCAGAGAAAATGAGCGATTAATAAGGAGGCATAAATAGCTATTCCGCCAAATTCTGGTGTTTCTTGTTGGTGAGCGCTACGGAAGTTTGGTTTCTTTTTAAGTTCCAACAAGCCGCTGATATTAATAATAACTGGGATAGAGGTAATAGCGATAGCGCAAGCAATCAAAAACGAAATAAGGCATTGATACACTTCGTGTTGAAGTATATTTTGGTATTGGCTTCGAAGTACGTCTATTAGTATATCTGCATTCATAAAATTCAGCTTCTAACTTTTCTGCCTCTCATAACGAAATGACAAAAATTATAAAAATTAGCTTAACACCCAAAAAACAAGGTTGAAAATAAGGGTGTATTTATTATTCGGTTATTTTGGTCGGTTAACAAATTGTAAAACCTTGCGAATAGGTTTCATCCAGCCTGTAAACCAGTATGGTTTTAGTTCATTAAGTTCCCACGCTACTCGGTCGCTCTTATTAGCTTTCAAGCGATTCCCAATGGTTTTGTTACTTACCCCACCCACTCGCATTACCGTAACAATTTCAGGTAAATATGCCACTTTTATCTTGTACTTATACATCATTCGCAGCATTAATTCATAATCGGCGGCACTACCTAAATCTGTCCGATAATGACCAAATTGCTCGTAAGACGCACGGCGTAAGAAAAACGTTGGATGTGGAGGCATCCATCCATATAAAAATTTGCTTTGACGAAACGTCCCCGATTTCCAATACCGTTTTATGCTTTGGATATTCTTTCCATCTACGTAAATTAAATCTCCATAGATGCCATCAGCTTGTGTTTTTTTTAACTCAGAAACAATTTTTTCAATGACAAAGGCATCACTATAAAAATCATCAGCATTTAAAATCCCAATCACATCGCCAGAAGCAAGGGCAATACCCTTATTCATGGCATCATATATTCCATTATCATTTTCAGAGATAAATACAGCAATTTTCGTGCCGTAACTTTTGACTATTTCAGGTGTTTTATCCGTTGATTTTCCGTCAATAATAATATACTCAATATCCCTGTAAGATTGCCCCAATACCGACTCGATACAATCTCGAATTGTTTGTTCGCCGTTAAAAACTACTGTTATAATGCTTATTTTCAAAATATTACCCTTTAATTGTTAGGTCTTCGAGACAGCTTGTTAATCTATTGTTACTTAACTCTCCATCTTTCTTTCTCGTATCCATTGCGCGGGGTTTCCTTGATAAATTCCATAAGACTTTAGGTCTTTTACAGCTACTGAATTTACCGCTAACACTGCGTGTGAATGACAAGTTACGTTGGGGCAAACCACCGATTTTGCGCCAATCCATACCCCTTCTTCCAAGGTAATTTTATCCACTCTTAGATCAAAAGTGCTACGGGTATAGTCATGATTGCCAGTCAAAAGCATTGCGCCTTGTGACAGGCAGGCATTATTCCCTATAAAAACTTCGGCCAAGCTATCAATCCAAACCTGTTCTCCTATCCAGACGTAATCACCAACAGTAAGTAACCAAGGATACTTAATATTGACTTTAGGCTTTATCATTACTTTTATTCCTATTTTTGCGCCAAAAGCTCTCAGTATAAAGCATTTAATAGATGTTGAGATAGGTAGATAAGAATTTAAAAAAATAGCATTTACCACAAACCACAACACATTTTTCCAAAATGGTGGATGTTTGTACCAACTATTGTCGTATCGAGATAGATCGGTTTTGAACCGATGAGAGGTCTTTTCCGTATTCATTGCGGAAAAAATTGATAATAGCTTGTTTGTCTTGTCCAACTCGAAATTCTACTTCGTAAATTTTAGCATCTACCAAAAAACGATACCAAAGCCCTTGCAAAAAATGCCATACCAAGCCTTTTTTGCCATCCAAAAAGCCTAACTTCAGAAAATACCGATACAAAAAATACGCAAACGGACGAGTAAAGAGGGGTAAAGAAGCATATCTTAGCTTGAGGAAACGCTTACGTTGCTCTTGCGTACCAAATAGTCTTGGTATAACGCGCTCCGTGTCTGCAAAATTATATTTTATATCTAATAAATCAATTACTTCACGAATGGCATAATTATTGTGTTTCTGTGTCCACCAAGTCAAGTTGTTGAGATTGTGATCTACAATGTCATTTTTAAATTGTACAGTTTGACCTTCTGACAGTTTAATGTGCTCATCCATCCAAAGTTCTTCACAAATTCCTTTGTCTCTTTTCCAAAGCCTTAGCAGCCAAATAGGGTAGTAGCCACCGTATCGAATCCATTTATTCATAAACATGACCCTACGCTTTACATACACGCCCGTTGTATGTTCTTCAAGCGTTGGGAGCGTCTGATTTATTTCTACTGCCAGTTCGGGAGTTACATACTCATCGGCATCCATACGCATCAGCCACTTCGTCTGAAAAGGATTATTATCAATTCCAAAATTGAACTGAACTGCATAGGTAATCCAAGAATTATAGACCACTTTAGCTCCCAGAGATTCGGCAATTTCGATTGTACGGTCTGTAGAACCAGAATCTACTATAAAAATTTTGTCAGTAAAAGCCAAAAGACTTCTAACACACCTTTCGATGTGCTTCTCTTCATTGCTTGTTAGGATGATTACTGAAATATCTGATTTCACAATACGGTTATTTCAAGTCGCAAATTGTACTTTTTTAGGTTGAAAAGCAAAAAAATGCCCTTAACTTTGTAAAATTATCAGATTATAGACTTTCAATGCAAGCCCTTACTGTTTACCCACCTCAACAAATCATTCAAGCTGCCATTCAATTGGCCGCCTCCAAAAGTGAAAGCAATCGTGCTTTGATTATCAACGCTTTAACCAATTTTAAAGGAGACCTGGAAAACGTTTCTGCCGCTCGCGATACTCAAACTATGCTTAGGCTATTGCAATCGCCTGATGCAGTAGCTGATGTGCTTGATGCAGGGACGACGATGCGTTTCTTGACGGCTTATTTTGCTGTAACAGGTCAATTGAAAACCATGACTGGTACACCTCGTATGTGTGAACGTCCAATTGGTATTTTAGTAGATGCCTTACGAACTTTGGGGGCTAATATCACCTATCAAAGCAAAGAAGGATATCCTCCTTTGACCCTAAATGGATTTTCTTATTCGAGTCAAAATCACATCAAAATACGTGGCGATGTAAGTAGTCAATATATCTCAGCATTATTGATGATTGCTCCTACTTTACCCGAAGGTATTACCCTCGAACTAACGGGCGAAATTGGTTCACGGCCTTATATTGAGATGACTTTGCAACAAATGGAGGCTTTCGGAGCTACTTTTAAAGCGGATTGGAGCGCTAAAACCATTCATGTTCCTGCCCAAAAATACATTCCTACCCACTACCAAGTCGAGTCCGATTGGTCAGGAGCAAGTTATTGGTATAGTGTAGTAGCATTGGCTGAAAATGCCGAAGTAGAATTACTGGGTTTGAAAGAAAATTCTTTGCAGGGCGATAGTGCCATTGTAAAAATTATGGAAAATATGGGTGTTAAAAGTACTTTCACTAAGGGGGGAGTTCTTTTGAACAAAATTCCCGCCAAAGAAGCTTTTGAGTGGGATTTTACAGATTGTCCAGATTTAGCTCAAACAGTAGCCGCTTGCGCAGTAGCCAAAGGAATTACAGTTACCATGACAGGCGTGGAAAGTCTTAAAATCAAGGAAACCGACCGTATTGCAGCCCTGCAAGCAGAATTACCTAAAATTGGCGGAGAATTGGTGGAAGTTGTAGAAAGTGTAGAGTATAAAGTGCAAAGGTCAGACCGTCGAATGGTAAAGGGAAAAGAGCAAGAAAGTAACCCCCTACTTGATGCGTTGTTTTCTCCCCTTGATACGCAAAATTTCCCGCTTATTGATACCTACGATGATCACCGAATGGCAATGGCGTTTGCTCCCGTGGGGATGATTCATCCAATTACTATTTCAGAACCTCATGTAGTGGCTAAGTCATATCCGAGTTTTTGGGAGGATTTAAAGAAAGTGACAACCGTTGAATGAACAACCCTTATTTTTCCCTTCTTCGCACCGCTTGGCGATATGCACGCCAGCAAAAAGGACGCTATTTATTAGTGTATAGTCTTTTTGTGTTGGCAAACATCGTTTTTGCGCTCAATCCGCTCTTGTACGGATGGTTTGTGGAAGCTATTCAAAAAGAAGGAACGGCTGTTATCAAACACGTGTGGATGTATGCGGGGGGATATTTATTTTTAATGTTGCTCGAATGGGCTTTCCACGGGCCAGCCCGAGTCATGGAGAGAGAGTTAGCCTTCAATCTCAGTCGTAATTTTTTGGATGAAATGTATCACCAAGCCTTGCACTTACCCGTTCGTTGGCATCAAGACCACCACAGTGGAGCTACTATTAACCGAATTAGAAAAGCTTACGAAGCTCTCAAAGACTTTTTTCAAAATGGTTTTATGTTTCTTCATGCTTTCTCAAAATTTGTCTTTTCGTTTTTGGCAATACTCTACTTTTCACCTTTTTATGGTACTATCGGAGTATTGATTGGTGTATTTACGGTTTGGATTATTTTCAAATTTGATAAGCCCTTTATCAAAGCATTGGATGAAACCAATGAGAAAGAGCACATCGTATCTTCTACGCTTTTTGACAGCCTTTCCAACATCATTACGGTGATTACGCTTCGTCTTGAGCAGCGTATGGAGCATAGCTTAATGAGTAAAGTGAAAGATATTTTTCCTCCTTTTCGTCGGACTGTAGTGATTAATGAATGGAAATGGTTTGTAGCAAGTGTCCTCATCGGGGTGATTTATGTAATTGTTGCGGTTGGGTATGTGTATGAGCATTATACACCCAACGCTGTGTTTTTGGTTGGAGGATTGGTTACACTGTTGGGCTATGTGAATCAGTTTACAAGTGTGTTTCAGGATGTGGCATGGCAATACACCGAAATCGTTCGCTACAATACCGATGTTCAGACAGCGCGAGCGATTAACGAAGCCTATGCTCAACAGCACCGTTCGGAAACGGATGAAATTTTGCCCGAACACTGGCAAACCATTCATATTCAAAACCTAAATTTTTCTCATCAGGAAACGTATGATGAGAAAAAAACGGCTCATAGCATTCATAACATGAATCTGCGTATTGAACGCGGCCAACGAATTGCATTTATTGGTGAGAGTGGTAGTGGTAAAAGTACATTGCTGGCACTACTTCGGGGGCTTTATGAGACCGAGCATGGCCTTCAACTCATAGTGGACGGAAAACGATACAATAGCCTTTCCCTTATTACCGATAGCGTGACATTGTTTCCACAAGAGCCTGAAATTTTTGAAAATACGATTGCTTATAATATTACGCTTGGACTTCCTTTTCCCGAAACCGACATTTGGCAGGTATGCAATATGGTGCAATTTACCGAAGTGGCAAAACAACTTCCAAATGGTCTTGATTCCGATATCCAGGAAAAAGGGGTTAACCTTTCTGGTGGACAAAAACAGCGGTTGGCATTAGCACGTGGAGTTTTAGCGGCTCGAAGCAGCGATATTGTGCTTTTGGATGAACCCACCAGCAGTGTTGACCCAAAAACCGAATCACAGATTTATGACCATTTGTTTCAAGAGTTCAGTAACAAAGCCATACTATCCTCTCTTCACCGCTTACACCTGCTGACTAAATTTGATTATGTATATGTCCTTCAAAATGGGCGAATAGCCGATGAAGGTACATTTGAATCTCTTCGTCAAAATAGTTCTATCTTTAAGGAGTTGTGGAAACATCAAGAGAAAACGAAGTAAAAATGACTATCTTACTAACAAAATAATAAGAGTCATGCTTACTATCAACCCGCAAGACGTTCCTGTTCCAATCCTTCATCATTATTTGCAAGGCGCAGTGGCTCCCCGACCGATTGCTTTCGCCAGCACTGCGGACAAAGAAGGAAATGTCAATCTCAGTCCATTCAGTTTTTTTAATTTATTTGGGACTAAACCTCCTACCCTGATTTTTTCACCTAATCGCCGTGTACGTGATGCGACCAATAAACATACCCTCGAAAATGTGCAAGAAGTAGATGAAGTTGTGGTCAATATGGTAGATTACGCCATGGTAGAACAAATGTCTTTGGCGAGTTGTGAATATCCCAAAGGCACCAATGAGTTTGTAAAAGCGGGTTTTACGGAAGTGCCTTCGCAACGGGTGAAACCACGGCGAGTGGGTGAGTAGAAAGCAGTGTTTTAGTTTAAGGTAAAACAAATTATTTCATTGGGCGAAGAAGGTGGTGCGGCCAATTTGGTGATTTGCGAAGTGATTCTGGCGCATTTTTCGGAAGATATTTTAGACGTAAATGGTCGGATTGACCAGCGTAAAACCGATTGGGTAGCCCGTATGGGAGGCGATTGGTACGCTCGTGCTTCGGGCAAGGTAATTTTCGAAATTCCTAAGCCAAGTACCCAAAAAGGTGTTGGTGTAGATATGATTCCAGACTTTATCAAATCTAATCCTCTATTTACAGGAAACGATTTGGGCCGCTTAGGTAATATAGAACAACTTCCCACTGCGGCCGAGATAGAAGCATTCAAAGGTCATCATCTGGGGCAAGATTATCTTCTATTGGCCAAACAATTATTATTAGAAAGAAAGGAGGCTTGGCTGGCGCTGTTAGCAAGTATTTAGTTTCTTCAATCTTTTTTTGTACTTCTGCCTTTTTGTAAACCTCATTTGTAGTTAAAAAATACTAAACCGACAGAGATTATTGACAAAACTAATAATGAAAATAGTGTTGAATTATTTGAATATAAAATTTTCTTATTGTCCGATAACAAAACTTAAAAATACCTGAAGTACAAAAAAAGTGCTTAATATTAGTACATTTCCAAGTTTTATTACGTAAAATTGCATGGTTTTTTGCACCAAAGTACCAACAACAATTTCACTTCATCAACACTAAATCATTAGGAGAAAAATGCTACTGCTTTTTCTCCTTCTTTGAGGGGAATGGCAAATAGGTAAGTATATCCATACTTGCCCAAGAGAAATCAATCACAGGAAAAGTTACTGCCGATGACGGTTCTGGCCTATCAGGCGTAAGTGTCGTTATAAAAGGTATACCCGCGGTACAAACACTGATGGGAAAGGTAATTTTAAGATTAATGCTCCTGCTAATACTCGTTTATTGCTTAGCTATGTTGGATTTACTCCTCAGGAAATTGTAGTGGGTAATCAAACTACCTTCAATATAAAACTGCTTCCTGATGCAGCAAGCCTTGAGGAGGTCGTGATTACCACTTTTGGTACAGCTAAAAAAAATTCATTTACAGGTTCTGCTACTAAAATTGATGCCAAAGATTTGGCACCTCGCCCCATCACTAACGTAGGGTAGGTACTTGCGGGTGCCTCAGCAGGTGTACAGACTACGGCGGGTAGCGGGCAGTCTGGCATAGCTTCTGATACCCGAATCAGGGGTTTTTGTTCTATTTCTTCATCAAATGATCCATTACCCTGCTTAAAACAGCAAGAGCACTTAAGTCGCATGTTAACCTAGAAGTAACGAAAGGAATTTTAGCCAGAGTGGCTCTTACGCAGCAGAAATGGGCAGATGCCGCTAAATACGCCGCAGAAGCCAGAACAGGTTTTACGCTGATGAGTGTGAAGCTCAATACCAAGACGGCTTTCAGGATATAAGCAATTCTGAATAGATGTAGGGTTTTGATCACTTGGAAGATTAGTCAGAATTTTTTGGCGGATACCATTCTTATATTTCCTGCAATTACAATTCAAGTGTTATCAGAACCTATCCTAAGGTCATTAACAGTTTGCTTTATAATCAAATTCCTACTACAGATGTTCTGTCTAAAATGTGGGTAAGAACGCCTACGGCTGCGAACTCAATCGTGCCTCCAGGTGGAGTGAGGGTACCTTTGCTAAATCAAAAATTCAGATTGCCAGGTACTCCTTCTACCAGTGTTATGGGTGATGTTCCTTACATATGAGCCGCCGAAATGTATTTGATTGAAGCAGAAGCTAAATTGGGGCAAGATGCCAATGCAGCCAAAGTTTTGTTTGATTTGGTCACAAAGAGAGATGCTTCTTATAAGCTCTCAACCAGCACAGGCACTAAATTATTAGATGAAATCTACTTTAATAGAAGAATTGAATTGTGGGGAGAAGGTTTCAGATTCTTGGATTTGAAGCGCTTGAATCAGCCTTTGAACAGAAACGGAACCAATGCCATCGTTTCAGTAGCTGTGCTTTTTGATATGCCAGTTGGTGATAAGCAATGGGAGTTTATTTTCCCAAGAAGAGAGTTAGATTCTAACAAAGCCCTTACGCAAAATCCGCTTTAGTAGATAATACAGATTAGCCTCTCATCTAAAAAAATAATCCCCGAAAAATGCCGCTTTAGTGCATATTCGGAGATTATTTATATTTGCGACGATACTAAAATATAAGTGTAATCACAGTTTCTAAAGAAAACTTACCCAATTTCAATCAAACGAGGGGTTTTCTTGGCGTCTTCTTTTTTAGGAAGCTCAATATTCAATACCCCATTGGTATAAGTAGCCCCGATTTTATCGCCATCTACTGTATTTGGCAAGGTAAATGACCTGCGGAAGCTATTGAAACTAAACTCTTTACGGGTATATTTTTCAGTCGTTTCTTCATTTTTCTGCTCTTGTTGCGCCGAAATCGTCAGAACATTGTTTTCCAAATTAATTTTAAAATCTTCTTTTTTCAAGCCAGGTGCAGCTACTTCGAGGCGGAAACCTCCCTCATGTTCTACAATATTAACGGCTGGAACACCGTAATTAGCTAAAGTCGCAGGGGCAAAAATATCATTGAAATCTTTGCCAAATACACTGCCAAAAAGGGTAGGAAAATTGCCGTTGGTTTTTACTAAAGTTGCCATGGTTGTTTTTGTTTTAAGTTTTTGTTTTAAATCTTTGCGCGGATTGTCTTTTATTTGTTTTACCGCTGCAACGTCTCTAAAAATAAAACTTTTGTACCAACTATAATTAGCAATAATTAAAATGCCAAAATGTCTTATTTTGAAGTGGGGTATGAATTTTTAAATGACAAAATGTCTTATTTTTGACTAATTACAGACAATTTAACCCAATAGCCCATGTTTTCTACCTCATTCGTTGAAACAGCCCGACAGGGTATTAATAAGTTTGGTATCTATGTAGCAGTATTTATTTTGGTCTTGATTGCCAATGTACTTGGGTCTATTCCAGGAGCATGGGCATTGGTGCAGCAAAAAGAAAATGAGTTGCACTTGCCTGTTTATGCTGTCACAGGTTTAATGCTATTAGGGTTTGTTGTTTCGTTGTTTGTATTGTGGCTGTGTGTGAAGCATATCCATAAGCGAAACCCTGTTACCATGATTTCGCCAACGGTCATAGTGAATTGGAATAGAATCCTCAAATCAGCGGCTTTGTGGCTGTTTTGTTCGATAATGGTAGAACTTGTTACCTATTTTCTCTTTCCTGAAAAATACCGTTTGAGCCTCAATTGGGATGATTTTCTGCCTTCTTTAGTGATTGGTTTGTTACTCATTCCCCTGCAAACCTCCTTTGAAGAACTATTTTTTAGGGGCTATTTGATGCAGGGAATCGGTTCTTGGAATTTATGGGCTGGCGTCGCTATTACTTCGGTGCTATTTGGACTGGCACACAGTTTCAACGAGGAAGTAGAAGCTGTGGGTTCGTTGGGTATTGCCATGATTTATTATGTCGGTGTAGGTCTTTTCTTTGCACTGTTAGCCGTCTATGATAAAACCCTCGAACTTCCAATCGGTATTCACGCCGCCAACAATATCTATGCTTTTCTTTGTGTAGGCTATCCAAGTAGCTCGGTACCAAGTGCCACGATTTGGATGACCACTGAACTCAATTTTCCTTTGATGATTGGACAATGGGTGGTAGCATTGGTGATGTACCTCCTTCTTGCCCCTCGTTTCTTAGGACTCAAAAATAATCAGATTACCAATTGATTCCCGTATCTCCCAATCCCAATTTCTTTGTAAACTGAGAAGACAACTTGGCTTTGCTTGAGATGTAGCGTACGCTGGCTCCTACAAAAGGAGCAATGCCAGGGTTTTGAGTACCCAAGTTTTCGCGAGCAGAATTGAAAGTTCGTAGTTGACGAAAAGTTCCCAACCCTGCTTCCAATGAAACATTAAAGACGCCTAATAAGTGTGCATTAGCTGCTAAAGATAGTTTTACATGCTGATAATTACTACGACGAAGCGACTTTTCAATGCTCGTTACTTGTTGAAAACCACCACTATATCCGTCAAATGCGCCAATCATATCTATATTAAACCACGGATTTACTTTATAGTTTACGTCAGCTCGAAAAGGAAGGAAAGCCGATACACGCCAATCTTTGCCCAAGCGTTTGTTAATCCCAAATACGGGAACTAAGCGTAATTTTTGGTTAAAAATCAACACCGTTCCGTAGGCAATCTGGGTGTGCAAACCCAGTATTCTCATTCGTGCACCACCTCCCCAAAAGAAAGGTTGTGGTGTAAAAAAAGTCTCATTTGATTCTGTTAGCCCTAACCCACCCCCATAAATCCAAAGTCGGTCGCGAAGGCTCGCTTGAAGCATTAATGCCCCTACCGAAATGGTCTTATAACCATTGGCAGGGTCAATAGTTCCATTAAGCGTAGGATTAATTTGTGAAGCATTGGCCAACATCAAAAAATGACGCGCTCTTAAATCAAATTTTTTGCGCAAACTAAAAGCTACATCAACTTCACTCCGCAAAGGGATCAGTGCATTGAAAGAAGTACGCGAAAGGCCATAACGCTGGTTATTACCCATGTTGGCATCGGTCATGTAATCAGCGCGTAAGGTAGCATTGGGATAGAAAAGACGACTTAACGCAAAATGCTGGGCATGAACTTGAAAAACAAATACAATCAAAAAAAGAGGAACGCAAAGACGGAAGCTTGTCATAAAAAAACTATTTGGTGGAATTAACGCGCAAAAATGCACGATATTGCAAGAAAAAACGCAATCATTTGTTTCTTATACTAAACCCTCATACAGTTTTATAAAAACTGATAATAAAATGATAACTCCCCCATTGGGACGGTACGCCGCGCGGGTGGGGGGCTTTTAATACCCATGAACCTAACCAACAAAGTAGTCTGGATTACGGGGGCTTCGTCTGGAATTGGCGAGGCTTTAGCCCATGAGTTTGCTAAAGAAGGGGCAAAATTGGTACTTTCTGCCCGCAGAATGGAAGAATTAGAGCGTGTTAAGAAAGAACTTGGGTTGCCCGATAGCTCTGTTCTCAAATTACCTATTGATATGCTCCGTCCTGAGGAATTTGC
>JBDHXS010000018.1:0-24019 GCA_039810845.1 Runella sp.
ATTCCTACCCGAAATTTTGGAAATATATGGAATCTATTTTTGCCTCGGCAAATACCCGTTCACTGCATGACGAATTGAAACCCGTTTCTATGTCAAATATGCAGATTGGTGACATTCTCATTCAAAAAGGCATACCTTTTGGTCACGCGGTAATTGTGGTAGATATAGCTCACAATGCGGCTACGGGCCAAAAGGTATATTTACTGGCTCAAAGCTACATGCCTGCGCAGGAAATTCAGCTCTTAATTAACCCTAACAATGCTTCTCTTAGTCCTTGGTATGAACTTAAAAATGAGACGATTGAAACTCCCGAATGGGCTTTTGAACCTGTGGATTTGCGGCGTTTTTCTGAAAAATAAGAATACCCGTATTTATCAGCGTTGCGTAACATCCGTTTTATCCGCGTTCTATTTGTACTCGACATCTCACGCACAATCCGAATACCTGAAAGCGTATCCTGACCATATTGCTCGGGTAAGTAAAAATCAAATAATTTGGAAAGATTCGACAGTCATGACGTTTGATGATGGCAAAAAAAAATCTTTTGCCGAACTCCTTCAAAACGCCGATTTAGAAGATCAACTAATCCAAAAATACCCTCGAACAATCATTCAAAAGCCGCCGACCCTCAATCAGGACCCTGGCCGTTTTCGGTATGAGCCTTTTTTTCGGAAAATGTACGGAAACACACAGGAAGGAATACGTAAGAATTTAACGGAGATTATCTGGCTTCCCAAAACGGTGAAAAAGAAACTGTTGGTGACAAAAATCAATCAGGTAGATAAACATTTTCAGGCGTTATCTGATGAATTGGAAGCACATCCTGAATTAATGAAATATATTGATAATCCTGCTGGCACTTTCTCTTATCGCGTTATCAGCGGTACCGACCGACTTAGTATGCACAGCTATGGCATAGCCATTGACATTAACCTTAATCTCTCGCACTATTGGCAGTGGGATTGTAAGTGCAAGGATGAAAACGTGCCGCTCACTTACAAAAACCTCATTTCGGCCAAAGTTGTCGAAATCTTTGAAAAACACGGTTTTATCTGGGGCGGTAAATGGTACCACTACGATACTATGCACTTCGAATATAGGCCTGAATTATTACTAAAATGACCGTAAAATAAAGATAGTGTAAAAATCACGCAAAATATTTGCTATTTGAATCGTGATTATTTTACTTTGCGTCAATAAAACGCAAAATAAAATGAGTAATGACCTTTCAGAATACCCTCGTCCCTCCATCACCATTGATTGTGTTGTGTTTGGGTATGATGATGAGCGGTTGTCGGTATTGCTTCTTAATCGGAAAGAAGAGCCTTTTGCTAATCAGTGGACGTTGCCAGGCGGTTTTTTGAATTTGGAGGAAACCTTTGAGGTAGCTATCGAACGTATTTTGTCTTGTAAAGCGGGATTGGCAGGCTTGTACTTAGAACAGCTTTATACCTTTGGTGGACTCGGCCGTGACCCACGCGGACGTGTGCTTTCGGTATCGTATTATGCTTTGGTCAATCCGCGTCAGTTTGAATTGGTAGTAGGCCAAATGGCTAACGACCTGTGTTGGTGCTCCATTCAGGATTTGCCAGCGCTGGGTTTTGACCACAATCATATTGTCGAAATGGCTCGTCGCCGATTAGCGGCCAAGGTTACTTATCAACCCGTAGGTTTTGAATTGTTGAACGAACAATTCACAATGACCGAACTACAGAACCTTTATGAAAGCATTTTGGGTGAATCTCTTGATCGCCGTAATTTTTACAAGAAAATCATGGCCTCGGGCATTTTAAAAAGTACTGGAGAAAGGCGCAGGGGTTTGAAAAGCCGCCCCGCTGAATTATTTATGTTCGATAAAACTCGTTACGAACAATTAGTTAATGAAGGATTTCAATTTAAAATTTAATACAACAGTCATGAAAACGCTCCCCGTTCTCTTAAAAGATGGCTACAAAGTAGGCCACAAATTTCAATATCCCGAAGGGACTACCTTAGTCTATTCCAATTTTACACCCCGCAAATCTCGCAATGCTGAAATGAACGAAATTGTGTTTTTTGGCTTACAGTACTTTATCAAAGAATACCTAATTCGGCAGTTTGACGAAAACTTTTTTCAGCTATCCAAAGATGAAGTCATGCGTTTGTATAAACGTAGGATTGATAATTATTTAGGTAAAGACAGCATTACTTACGATCACATTGAAGCCTTACACGATTTGGGTTATTTACCCCTCGAAATTAAAGCTTTACCCGAAGGAAGTCGCGTGTCAATGCGCGTTCCGGTGTTAACCATTTGGAATACAAAGCCTGAGTTTTTCTGGGTGACGAATATGCTCGAAACCCTCATGAGTGCCATTCTGTGGAAGCCTTCTACCTCTGCAACGACAGCCTTTGAATACTTAGAAACATTCACCCGTTATGCACAGGAAACTGTGGGTGAAGACCTGAGTTTTGTACCGTGGCAAGGCCATGATTTTTCATTTCGGGGTATGTCGGGTATTGAAGATGCGGTAATGAGCGGCGCAGGACACTTGTTGTCTTTTACAGGTACAGATACTATTCCTGCAGTCGATTTTTTGGAACAATACTACAATGCCAACTGCGAAAAAGAACTGATTGGCGGCTCAGTCCCAGCAACAGAACACAGTGTGATGTGTATGGGAATGCAGGATGCCGAAATTGCTACATTTGAACGACTCATCTCGGAGGTTTATCCTGCGGGTGTGGTCTCCATTGTTTCGGATACATGGGATTTTTGGCAAGTAATCACGGAGTTCTTACCCCAATTAAAGCCTCAAATCTTAGCCCGTGACGGCAAAGTAGTCATTCGTCCAGACAGTGGCGATCCCGTTAAAATTATTGTTGGTGACCCTGATGCGCCCGAAGGAAGTCCAGCGTACAAAGGAGCGATTGAATGTATGTGGGAAACTTTCGGAGGAACAATTACTCCCCAAGGTTTTAAGTTGTTGGATGGGCATATCGGTCTGATTTACGGTGACAGTATTACACCTGCCCGTCAAATAGCTATTTTAGAAGGACTGAAACAGAAAGGATTTGCGAGTTATAATGTGGTATTGGGCATTGGCTCTTACACCTACGAGTACGTCACCCGTGATACATTTGGCTTTGCTATGAAGGCAACCTATGGGGAAGTAAACCACGAAGGGCGTGATATTTTCAAAGACCCCAAAACCGACGATGGTACTAAAAAATCAGCTAAAGGACTGATGGCCGTACATATCGACCCTGATACAAAAAAATACATGTTACAAGACCAATGTACATGGGAAGAAGAAGCCACAGGTGAGCTTAAAACGGTTTTTAGAGATGGTAAACTATTGATTGATTGGACGTTGGATGAGGTGAGAAAGAGAGTTAGACAAGAGATATAATCAATTATAAATTTTTAGAACCGATTGCATGAAAAGAACACTAGCCATAGGCGATATTCACGGAGGCTTGCGAGCACTTCGGCAAGTGCTCGAACGAGCTAACGTAACTGCTGAAGACATGCTTATTTTTCTGGGAGATTACGTGGATGGTTGGAGCGAATCGGCACAGGTGATTGGTTTTTTGATGGAATTGGAATTATGCCAACAGTGCCTTTTTATGAAAGGAAATCACGATATATGGTGTGAAGGATGGCTTGAAGGCGGCTTAGTTTCACATCAATGGCTCAACCACGGTGGAAGCAGCACGGCAAGAAGTTACCAAAATATAGATGCTAAAACGCGTTTGGAACATTTGAAATTTTTCAATCGAATGAAGCCATACCACATTGATGCTAAAAATCGCCTGTTTGTTCATGCAGGCTTTACCTCCGTGTATGGGCCTGAACACGAACACGATGAAAGCAACTTTTCTTGGGACAGAACGCTTTGGGAAACAGCACTATCAATTGATAAAAACGTTGACCCAAGTTTGTTTCCTCGCCGTTTGAAGTTATTTCGAGAAATTTTTATTGGCCATACACCTACATTAAATTATAATGAGTATGTTCCCATGAACCGCTGGAATGTTTGGAATTTGGATACAGGTGCAGCTTTTCACGGTCGGCTTACGCTCATGAATATAGATACCAAAGAATTTTGGCAGAGTGACATTTTACAAAACTTATATCCTGACGAAAAAGGTCGCAATCGTTAAACCTAAAAAAAGAGATACAGCCACGTATGAAAACGCTTAATCTTATTACACCTGAAAATTCAGACATCCCTTTCAAATCTTTCACTTTCCCTGACGGTCAACCACACCTTAAAATTGACACAGCTCATTTAGCAGATGAAGCTATTCGTTGCCGAATCTTAGCCCGAATTGCCAACCCTAATGATTTACTAAAAGTAGTTTTGGCTAAAAACGTATTAGAAGACGCAGGTTTTGAGCGCGTTGAATTGGTCGTAAGTTACCTTATGGCAGCTCGTATGGATCGCGTAATGACAATAGGTGAGCCGTTTTCTTTGCGGGTAGTGACTGATATTTTGAATAGCGTAGGTTTTAGTAAAATCTCCGTTTTTGACCCCCATTCAGAAGTGACTACGGCGCTTTTGCGTCGTTCAACGGCCATCAATAATTATCATTTTGTCAAAGATTGTTTAGATGATTTTTTGACCAAACATCAACAAATTGACTATTGGCTCATTTCTCCAGACGCTGGAGCTTTGAAGAAAATTCATGGTGTAGCACAATACGTTGGAGCAGAACGCGTAGCTGAATGTATGAAAATAAGAGATGTAAAAACGGGAGATTTATCAGGTTTTAAAACCTTGGAAGCCGATTTTGGAGGAAAAACTTGTGTGATTGTGGACGATATTTGCGACGGTGGCGGAACCTTTGCTGGGCTTGGTGGACTACTCAAAGAACACAATGCAGGTAAAGTAATTTTGATTGTCAGTCATGGGATTTTCAGTAAGGGTTTTGATGTTCCCAACATTGATTTTATCTATACGACCGATTCTTTTAAGGAGTTTAAGGAAACTCCACTACACGTTTCAGTGAAAACAGTCATTGATTATTTATAACATCTTATTTCATCAATTCTCTTAATACTTCCAACGATTTGATTTCTCCTAAGCCCTCCAAGTGAATTTTATAATAAAAAATCAATGTGTCGAGGAGTTTATTACGCTGCAAACGATCTAAACGAATGCTATAATCAAAGGGTAAATGGATGAAGGCTTGAAGCGCTTCTCGCATAGTAGGCTCCATTTGGTAAGGATAAAGATTTTCGCTGAGTTCTTGCTCCATTTCACGGACGGTTTCAGCCCCAAAACCCAAGTAGGAAGCTAATTTAGCCAAAAACTGCAAGTGAAAATTTTCATAATACGCTGTGGTTTCTTCTAAATAAACCACAGACTCGATTAAGAATTCAAATAGAGGTAAGTTATTTTCTTCTTCACGCAAGGTCTTAATCAGCAACTCGGTCATAAACAGAGCAATACTCGACTTGACAAAATCAAAAGGTAAGCTACGAAAAGGTAAGCTACATCGGACTTCTGAAAGCCGATGAATGGTTTGCTCTTTGCTTTTATGATACACCACCAAATCCAGTAATGTCAACGGTTGAAACAGCGCTATGCGGTTTGTTTTTGATTTGGCCGAGCGAACACCGTTGACTATATAGCTTTGAATACCAAACTCTTCAGTATAAATTTTGACAATAATCGAAGTTTCGCGAAAGCGAATGTAGTTGAGTGCAATTCCACGGGTTTTGTGAAGCATAACAATCAGAAGCTAAAAATCAGTTGTGTGTGTGTGTCGTAAGATTTTGAGTAATTTGCCAACGGAAATACATTTCAAGTTTATGGAAAAATTACTGGTAATTAAAATTGGCGGCAACGTCATTGATAAATCCGAAGCCCTTCAACGATTTCTACAAGCTTTTGCAGAACTTCCGCAGCGCAAAATACTGATTCACGGCGGCGGAAAAATTGCAACCCAAGTGGCGGATAAACTGGGTATTGAAACCCTCATGGTGGAAGGTCGCCGCATTACCGACCAAAAGATGCTCGATGTAGTCACTATGGTCTATGGTGGATTGGTTAATAAAACCATAGTGGCCCAACTACAAAGCATAGGAAGCAATGCCATTGGGCTTACAGGGGCAGATGCAGGCGTGATTCGTGCCCAAAAACGCCCTGTAAAAGAAATTGATTATGGATTTGTGGGGGATGTGGAATCAGTAAACACTTCACAATTTACCTTATTTTTAAAAAATGGATTGGTTCCGATTATTGCACCGCTGACTTTCGACCCTGTTTCGGGTAGTATGCTCAATACCAATGCCGATACCATGGCTTCTACCATTGCAGTGGCTTTAGCCGCGTATTTTGAGGTAAATTTGGTCTATTGTTTTGAAAAGAAAGGCGTATTATCTGACCCCGATGATGACAATGCTGTTATTCCACAACTCAACCCTTCCTCTTATGCCGACTACAAAGCTTCAGGTGTCATCAATAAAGGTATGATTCCTAAGTTAGACAATGCCTTCAATGCACTTCAAAATGGAGTCGCACAGGTTACGATTTGTCATGCTGACGAATTACAGAATGCTGTGCAGGAAGGTATCGCAGGAACTCAATTAACAATTACTCACTAATAGCATATCTACTAATAAAAATGTCAGCAGAAAAAAACCTCGCCAACTTAGGTATTACCTTACCTTCTCCTCCCGCTAAAGGCGGTGTTTACACCCCCGTTGTAGTAACTGGCAATTTAGCCTATGTATCTGGACACATCTCTCTCGACCTTGATGGCAGTTTAATTGCAGGAAAAGTGGGTCGAGACCTTACCGCTGATGAAGCCAAAGAAGCTGCTCGAAAAACGGGTTATTTGTTGCTTTCCACCTTACGCTCGCAATTCGGCAGCCTCGACAAAATCAATAAAGTGGTTAAAATCTTGGGAATGATAAATGCCGTTCCTGAGTTTGAACAACACGCTTATGTAATGAACGGGTGCAGCGAACTGTTTGCCGAAATATGGGGCGATGAAAAAGGAGTTGGGGCGCGCAGCGCCGTAGGTATGGGCTCACTTCCCCGTATGTGCGCCATTGAAATTGAAGTGATTTTTGAATTAGTTTAAACGCTCTTTTGGAAATATAAAAAAGGAAGCCGTTTCAAAAGTATTTTTGAGGCGGCCTCCTTTTTACGTTTATGAAAGGTATTTTAACCAGATATAGAAAAAGTACACAAGCAAGAAACTCTGTGGCTTGCCAAATTGGCGGCCCCTCCTATCAATTGCGTTGCTTGGCTTTTTGAAAGACTTACGATTTTGTCAGTTTTGAGAGTGAGTTTTGAAATGTTCTTTTTCATGGCAATTGGTTGTTTTATTGTTTTTTTGTTGTTGTCTTGTTTGACGATTCAAAGTTGCATTACAAAAACTTACTGCGAAAATCAAATACTCTAAAGCGTAAGAAAAGAGGCCTGAGCCGTCAGAATAGGCCATGGAAATATTTAGTAGAAAAAAGAGGCAACCCTTTTTTTGACAGCCTCAGGACTACCATCTTACTATTGAGATTAGTATGAGGCTACAATTCCGCTACGTTAAACCTTACCTGAATACCGCCTGCCGTAGTAGAACGACGGAATGAGTTAAGAACGTAAGGATTATTGAACGTACGGTCAAAATAGAACTGAATACTCCACAACTTACTCACAGTGTAGTTGACTTGTGGACGCAATTGAAAGTTATAATTGCCCGCAATCGCCGTAGGTGGTTCTTCAAAACGACGTTGGATCGCACGGGTATCTCTTACAGTGAAGTTGCACTGGAATTGCAAATCATTTTTTAGCTTCTTAAACTCCCCATTGATTCGAAACGGAATTCGCACATTGTTGCGTGTAAAACCAACCGTTGCTGTAATGTCTCGGTTAAAGAGCTCGGCCATCTGTGAGTTTGACAAATTGAGCGAAATATTTCTATCTTGATTATAAGTCAAGCGCAAATCAATTTTGTTTTGGGTACGAGCACGAATCCCAATAAGCGGTCCAAATTTTTCAGACAACGAAATGGTACTCATCACAAACACAGGGATAGCTTGCCCATTTTCACCGGGTAGGATAGCCAACGGATAGTTCATTACCGCAAGATTTACATACAAAGCTCCATAATCCAACGACGACGTAAAATTACCAACACTGTAAGTAGATTGGTAGCTGTGTTCCAGCGTAAAAGAGCTGAATATTTTTTTAAAGGCATTTAATTGCGAAAGACCATTATAATCCACTCGCCAGTTGGGAAGAGGGAATCCTAAAAATGGATTAGTTCGCACTTTGGAAGGATCTTTCTTTGGGTCTCTGCCGTTGTAGGCTGCAAAAAAAGCTGCAATCAGTACATCTTGTGAGTTAAGATTGTAATCCCCTCCTTTATACTCAGGATTAGCACGTTGTTTTTCAGTTAATATCCTCACAAAATCTTCCCGATACGATTTGAATTTATCAAAAATAGGCGACGTATTATCGCTGTTAATCTTGGCAAATGCTGTCCTGAAAGACATAAATGACATTTGGAAGTTACCATTCCGAATCGGGCTTTGAACTTCATAGGGGCCACCAGGTGTGGAAGGACGATAAAACTCACGATACTCATCACCACGGGTAAGGCGAGCCTCGATTTGAATTCTAAAATCTTTGAATGGTTCCAAACGAGTATTCATCCGAAACGTTCGATTCAGCGTTTGCATGAAAGGCAAATTGAGCATGGCACTTTGCGTCAACCAGCCATTCTCAGCAGCACGGTAATGAATAGTACGATCTTGGCTTCCAAAGATAAAAGGCAGCCCTGGTGCATTGATGGCATCGAGTCCCAATGCTCTGGGATTAGCAGGTAAAAAACCAGGCAGCGTAGTTGTTTCTTGCCGAGAATAATCTACATCAATGCCCCGAACCGTCATTACTAAACGGGTAATATTTTTGAGTAATCGGCTTGATTCACGGGTAATTTCCTCATCATCACCTGGGCTACGTGCAAAGTTTTTGCGTGGAGGGGAAGGATTATTAGCAAAACGCAAGTATCGTAGTTTATTATACAGTTTCACAAAATCTACTTTTCCACGAATACTACGCTCTAAGCTATTTCGAGCGATGTTTCCATATGCAATTCCCAGTGTATCGCTAATTCCTAATGAACTGGCTTGATATTGATAATTGATACTGTGACTATAATCAGCCGTCATCCAATCCAGCAAAGGAATTTTATCCAACGGAAGGCGATAAGTGAGTCTTACTTTCTGGTCAAAGTTTCTCGTTCGCCCAAAATTACGCAGGTGTCGCCAAATGGAATCTTGCTTAGCTCGGGTATTAATGTCTCCGTTAGGTTCGTCCACCACGGCATTGGCCAAAGCACTATACGTCAACACAACACTTTTGGTCAAATTCCAAGAAAGATCATAAGCCCGATTGAGCAAGAAATATTTCTCAAATAAAGGCGCTTGTCCTTCAGAAGTCAAATCAGCACTACGATACTGGGTGCGAACAAAATTTCGGTCGGCATCAAATCGCACAGCTATTTGAGTAGGCAATACCGAAAGATTGAAATCCTTGAGTAATTCTAAATAGGGTCTTTCAAGGCTCTTTACGGTTCCAAACGGCGCCCAAGTACGCTGAGGAAATCCATACTGATATATAATCCCCCCTCTGTATTGCCGTTGGGTATAATCAGCCGTTGTGCTATTGCGTCGAGTCTGCTCGTTGAAAGCATAGGTAAAAGAAAAGTTTTCAAAGTCCCAAAAATTCCTCTTCGCGCTTGGATTGGTTTTGGTTTTTCTAACATTCGAAAAATTAAATCCACGCCGTTCTGCCTTTTCAATGGCTGCGTTTTCAAGTTGCTCTCGTCGAGGGTCGTTTTCGGCATAGTTAGACAACGACGTCGCCAATGGCGTATCAGGGTCATAAGGGTTGAAATTAGGCCTTACTTCACGTATGTCGTAGTTGACATAAAGCGGAATCCTAAAGCCCCATTTTTCAGGCAATAATTTATCCAGCGCAATCGCCGAAGAAACACTAAATTCTGTAGAATTATCACGAGAGCGATCGGCCAATTTTTGTTGCACACCGCCAAAACCGAAGGTCGTCCACTTCCCTGCCAATTGCACGGTTGCAAAATCTGCTAACTTAATATCAGCACGGGCAATCGCTGCCGTACCCGATTGATTATCAAAACCCTGAACATGAAACTCATTTACCCAGAGACAAAAACTCTTGGCTTGTTGGTCGTCAGAACGAGGATTTCGCATCCCAATCATAATGACCATTACATTACTCAAGTCTGGCCTTCCTACAACGGTAATACGATAAACACGCCCCAAAGCATCCGTTTTGGTAACGGTATAAGGAGTCGTAACAGATCCGTTGGGCTGAATATCACGTTCTTGTTTTGCATCTATCAGCCACTTCATTTCGATGTCAATCTCATTTTGCTGAGGCCAAACATCTTCGGGCGTATCAATGTTAGGCCGAGTCGCGCGTAGTTTTGTTACTTCTATTTCGTAGTAATGTTCAGAAACATCCGTTCCCAAACGCATAAAAGCCGATACTTGCCCATCTTCGTCTTGGTCGTTTTGCATGTGTACAAACATCTTCAAACGCTCACGGAAAAGTAGGTTTTGGCTTGTTACGTTTTTAAATGCTGCCCGAGAGTCTCCATCACGAAGATTAGTCACGCAAAGACTCATAGACTGTTCATTCAAAGGTCGTTGGTTAGGTGTCGTAAAATCCACATCACGCTGCCAGCCTGGTGGCACAGCATAGATATGCCGACGACCACCACTTACAGTTTTGGAGCTATTTTCTTCTACACTCACAGTCGCAATCTTAAACTGAGCATCGTAAGGCTCTGGCACTTCTTGGAGTCCACGGGCATTAAGGTCGCCTGTGTATTTACGGTACTGCGTTGCTACCATCTGCAACTGTGCAAAACGCAAGACAACGGGCTGTTCCCAGTCAGTCATATAAATCCTGACAAAGCGGATAGATTTGAATCCGTTAATGTTGCCCACTTTGCGGGTAAATTCCCGTACAGGAACACGAAACAAATACCAGTTTACCGCTTCGCCCGCACCGTTGGAAGCAGTTACTTTATCCACAATATAAGGTTTCCCTACATCCAGCTGGCCTGGTTTTAGGTCAACTTCATATTCATAGTAGGCCTCTTGATCATTGATGGTGTTATCAGTATTTAAATCTTCACCATCGGGCAAGTTAGTGGCTGCTGCCGTAATATCATTATTACTTTCAAACTCAGGGGTATTATTTTCTGTCCCCATGTAGTTTTTGTAACGCTCTACAATTTTCTTATTGGCACTATCGGCTTTTGTACTGAAGTAAAACTCAAAATCATCGCCTGCAGGGTCAGCCAAAATTTGGTTTCGAGCCTCTGTTTTTAAGTTAGCAGGAAGTCGTTGGAGATAATCTTTAAAAAACTCACGTTCTTCTGCATTATTAAGGCCATCCAAACCTATATCCTGTTTGGGGCGTGCGCCAGGCTCATTTGTAAAAGCATTAATGATATACTGCTGACGCGTACTGTATCCCCAAGGAGTCTGAGCTACGTTAGCAGTAGCGGTTGGGGTCGTTGTTTTTTCGACCAAAGGCAATCCATTTTCAAAATCATAACGACCATTTTTGACCACATCTTCCGAAATCTCGCCTAAGTTGAACTACAACTTACCACCAGTAGTATTATTTCGGTTAAAATACCCATCTTTTACTACGCCATTAGGTCCTTCTTTGAAAGGATCCATAAGCCAAAATTCCATGATTTCGATGTTGGCATTGTCAAAATCTACATCTGAGCCAATGGCCCGAGTCACTGCACCGAAGTTTTTACGCGGGTTGCGTAGCCTTCCATCAGGATCTAAATCAGGGTTGTAGTTGTACTGTCCTCGTTCGTGCGGGAAATAGGCAATATCCAAAATATTCTCTGGGAGGTTGACTAAGAATTGCCCTCTTCCCGTAAAAATCTCCTGCGGTGTAAATAGCCGTTCGTAAAAATTATTGAAATCTTCAGGATTGATATTGGGTCGCTGACGTAAGCCTATTTGGGCATTGGTAGAAAAAGAAATATCAATCGAATAAGCAGACATTTTAGCACGATTGTAAGCGTACTCTAATGGGTTGGCGGGTGTTCCCTGAGGAAACTGCTGAGGCGTTCCGCCCATTCGCCAACGAGTAGGTTGACGAGTAAGGTCAAATTGCGTCCGAGCAGATTCAAAATCATCCACAACGATTCGGTTTCGTACTTGGGGATGAAGTCCTGCAAAAGATTGAGCTACCTCACCTTGAAACTGAACACTTGACATTTCTTTGGTTTGCAAAAGGGGCAATTTATCCAATAGCTTAGTCAAAAATGGTGCATCTTTTCGGAATGTAAAATCACCTCCGATAATACTATTGCTTACAGGGTCATTGCCCAAAGCAGCACGGGTTAAAAAGCCAGCGGGTGTTTCACGCAAGCGCATCGCTGTTATCCCAACCTGCATGTCTCGATTGATGGTATAATTCAGGCGCGTACCGAGCAAAGTACGGATTTGGTTCTGAAACAAATCTGGCTGCTCGTAGCAAACCTCAATATCACGACCCGAATTGACAACGCTCTCATTGGTAATTCGCACTGCCGATTGCCCCTCCACCATATAATCAATACCTGCTTGGAGTTGAACTCCCCCTGCACGCACCAATACCGATTTATCTGAAACCCCAAAAGGTAGCTGAACAGTAGCTCCCCCCGATGCACCTTGATATGAACCCTTTAGGAAGAACTTATTTTTTTCTGTTATTTGCTGGGCATCAATTTGAGTGGTACGGTACAATTCATCGAAAACATATTTGTTGGTTGCTATTTGATCGCCCGTAAGTTGCTTAGCTAAGTTTGAACCAAAAGGCTCTAATACAGGGAAAATAATACGCCCAAAACGGCTATCTACCGTAGCACCTTCTACAAAGTCGAAGTTCCCATCTCCAATTAACTTACGATTGTTATCAAAAACGGGATCGTTAAGTGGGTTCAATTTATCTAATCCCATTACTCTCAACAATGGAATATTAGCAATCGGTCCTTCTTGAAGGTTTGGGTTATCTATTCCTGTTAAATCATCTTTGTAAATGACCCGAAGCTGAAAATTTTGTTTACCCAATTGCGTGGTATTCAACGAATAAATATTTTTCATCATCAAATTCCACATCGGATGATTGGTATTGTTCCTAATCGTAGAAGATTTCAATAATTTCAACACCAATACTTCATCGTCGCGGCGAGCTTGGTAGTCTTCGGTCAATTCTCCTACTTTATATTTTTGCCCATTAAGTGTATATTCAAAAGCTACCGCCAAGATTTCATCATTTCGTAGCGGAGTAAGCAATGAAATATAACCGAGTTCGGGCTGAAACTTATATTCTCTTTCGGTCAATTTACGCGCTCCACGAAGCAAATCATAATCGTCGCCACGACGGAGATTAAAGCGATTGTCAAGAGCAAAAGTTGTTTTATCAGCCTCACGAATTTCAGTATCATTCGTTACTTTCTGAAACAACCCGTTGCTTTTATTATTCACAGGCTGATTGGGTACAATCGGTTGTATATTAGGATTTGTATTGTTATAGGGTTTCGATTCTCCCAAATCTGAGAAACCTACAATATTGCGCAGGGTTTCGGTATTATTGGTGCGGTTTGTGGTATAAACCTCCAAACGCGTAATCGTGACCCCCGACATCAACATTGGCAGATTACTCATCCAACGTTCGTAATTTTCACGAAAAAATTGAGAAAGAAAGAAATGTCGGTTTTCGTCGTAGGCATCTGCGCGAATCTCAAAAGGGCGATTTTGAACGCCCCCGCGCAAGGTAATACATTGCTGCCGCGAACGCTGTTGAGAAGCCACTACAGTGGCTGTCAAACGTCCAAATCGTAAGTCCACTTTTGCGCCAAACAGATTCTGAACACCTGGAATCAGCTGTGACGGCAATTGCCAATTGACATTTCCTGCCTGAATTCCTTGAATAATACTTTCATTTTCAGGTATATAATCCATTGGCCCAAAACCTCCTTGTCCCATTCCACTTTGGCCTAATCCACCTTGTCCCAGTCCATTTTGCCCCAGCCCTTGTCCAGCACCAGGAAGATTCGAAGCATTAGGCAGGTTAGTAGAACTTTTACCTGGGCGATAATCAAGTTTAAGTTGATTTTCAAAGTTAAAACTGGACTTGGTATCAAAGTTGGTCAACATCCCCAGCTTATCGCCAATTTTACCATTGAAGTTAATGTTGATTTGTTCGTTGAAGATAAAGTTAGTAGAACGTCGCTGACGAATCGGAACTTGAGGATTGTCAATATTTTGGTGCAATACCCCAAAATCTAATAAAACAAAGCCATTGGGTTTAAAATCAATTCCATTACTTCCAAAGATGCGGTCAAAACCTGGGGGTAAGTCCAGTTTAGGAAGTAATCCTTTGGCTCCAAGTGCTCCCTTGCCGTCTTGTTTAGATGAGTAGTCTCGCCAAAGGTAATTGAACACTCGCCTATCTTGAAGCTTTTGAAAGTCTTCATAGGTCATACTCAACGGATTACGATAGTTGAGCGGTACTGACTTGGGGTCGCCAATACGTTCATAAACCGACATACGCTTTGTTGTGTCCAATCGGAATTCATTGGAAAGCCCTTTGGGTTCATGTAAGAAAAGAGACGAACGAGGAGGCACGTAATTGAAACGGTTTCCTGGACGATCGTTCCACTGAGAATAGAGTAATCGCCTACTTTGGCGATTATCACGACTCGTATCTTGTACTACCTGTCGCCGATTGACGGGCTGATTTTGAGCGCCAACAACTTGTGTGATTAACCACAAGCCAAGTGATAGCCCAATGGTAGCAAATAATTTATTAAAAACTAAGTAGAATTTTTGTGTAATAATGCCCACGATTCTTCAACGGTCTTACGTACTCAAATTCTTAACGGCCAAAACCTTGCCAATCGTCTTTGAGAGAACGGATATTTTTAAGAAAGCGGGCTAAAGATAGATATAGAGATGAGAAAAAGCAATTTCCCCCTAAAAAAGCATACTTATATCTGATTTTGATATACACACCATTTGTCCCTCAGCATCTTTTAGATTAAGGCGTTGATACAAGTCATATCAAAATAATTCATAAATTACCACAACCAATTAATTTATTATTTTTTTGATTTTATGCCTTATATATTTTAAAATATTTTTGAATATATTATTTATTTGTGGCATTTTTACCGACGCTTTCCGCTTATTCACACTATTTTTGGCTTACCTTTAAGTATCCTGACCCAATGAAACAACTTAATCGAAGACTATTCCTTAAAACTACCTCTTTGGCAGGTGTTGGCACTTTGATTCATGCTAACACTTTTGCCAACGAATTTCCAACTGTGCGGGTAGCAGTGGCACAACGTAAATTCAACAGTCCCGTCATTGAGGCTACGATTAGTCGTATGAAAACCGCCATCAAAAATCCAGAGTTAGCATGGCTTTTTGAAAACTGCTTTCCCAATACACTTGATACGACCGTTCATTATAAATTAAAAGATAACCGCCCCGATACTTTCGTCATTACGGGCGATATCCATGCCATGTGGCTACGCGACAGTACCGCGCAGGTATGGCCCTATTTGCCTTTAGTTACCCAAGATGAACAACTCAAGAAACTCATCGCAGGTGTAGTTAACCGTCAAACCGAATGTATTTTGATTGACCCCTACGCCAATGCTTTCAACGACGGCCCAGGCCATAGCGAATGGCTCAAAGACCATACAGACATGAAACCCGAACTGCATGAACGCAAATGGGAATTGGATTCACTTTGCTACACTGTGCGTTTGGCCTACCACTACTGGAAAACTGCCCAAGATACCAGTGTTTTTGATGAAAAATGGCTCAAAGCAGCGCAGCTCATTATTGCTACTTGTCGTGAACAGCAACGTCTCAAAAGCCGTGGCAAATATCGTTTTGGGCGAACCACTTCTTGGTCAACTGATACTGTCCCTGGCAATGGTTATGGCAACAATACTAAGTCCAATGGACTCATCCACAGCACTTTTCGTCCATCTGATGATGCTACCCAATACCCTTTTTTGATTCCTTCTAATTTGTTTGCAGTAGTCTCGTTCCGTCAAATAGCCGAGATTGCTGAGAAGGTTTACAAGAACCAAACACTCGCCAACGAATGTCTGAATTTTGCTAATGAAGTAGAGCAAGCCATCAAAAAATACGCTGTGATCAATCATCCTACGTTTGGGCCCATGTACGCCATGGAAGTGGATGGTTTTGGTAATTGCCTGTTGCAAGACGATGCCAATGTGCCTAATCTACTTGGTTTGCCTTACTTGGGTGCAGTTAAAACCAATGACAAAGTATATCAGAATACCCGTCGGTTTGTCTTGAGCGAAAATAATCCGTACTTTTTCAAAGGCAAAGCTGCTGAAGGCATTGGAAGTCCGCATACATTGGTGAATCAGATTTGGCCCATGAGCATCATCATGCGTGCAATGACTTCCACCAACGAGCAAGAGATTTTGGCACAGTTGAATTTTCTAAAGAATACTCATGCAGGTACAGGATTTATGCACGAATCGTTTGACAAAGATGATGCTACGAAATTTACTCGTAAGTGGTTTGCTTGGGCCAATACTCTTTTTGGAGAATTGCTTTTAAAAATTGAGCGCGAAAGACCGCATTTGTTGACCAAACTCTAATTTTTTATTCACGCAAAGATGCTAAGACACATGAAAAAATACTATGCTATTTTATTAATTGCACTCCTAAGCCAACCGCTTTTTTCCCAGCAACATTCGGAGCAAAACCATAGCAAATACATTGCTCCTACTGACCCAAAAGTCAAAGAAAAACTGAGTCAATGGCAAAACGTCAAGTTTGGATTGCTCATGCACTGGGGTACTTACAGCCAATGGGGGATTGTGGAAAGTTGGAGCCTTTGCCCTGAAGATGAAGGCTGGTGTGAGCGTCGGGGGCCTTACAAAGACAATTGGTATGAGTACAAAAAAGCCTACGAAAGACTCCAATACACCTTTAATCCTACGCAATTTGCCCCTGAAAAATGGGCAACAGCAGCCAAAAATGCAGGCATGAAGTACGTGGTTTTTACTACCAAACACCACGACGGTTTTTGTATGTTTGATTCTAAATACACCGACTACAAAATCACCAAATCACCCTTTAGTAGCCATCCCCGTAGCAACGTTGCCAAGGAAATATTCAATGCCTTCCGCAATGAAGGTTTTATGACAGGGGCGTATTTTTCTAAACCCGACTGGCATACCGACGATTATTGGTGGTCATATTTTCCGCCCAAAGACCGCAATCCATCGTACCACCCTAAAAAATACCCGCAAAAATGGGAAAGCTTCAAGAAGTTTACCTATAACCAAATTGAAGAGCTGATGAGTGACTATGGTAAAGTAGATATTCTTTGGCTCGATGGTGGCTGGGTGCGCCCTTTCAGTACCATTGATACAACGATTTCGTGGCAAAAAACTATTCCTTTCGACCAAGATATTGACATGGCTCGCATTGCCAAAAGAGGCAGAGAACTCCAACCTGGTTTGTTGGTAGTAGATAGAACGGTATCGGGAGAATTTGAAAATTATGTTACCCCTGAACACCAGATTCCTGAGCATTATATGCCTATCCCGTGGGAAACTTGTATGACGATGGGAGATTCTTGGAGTTATATTCCCAAAGAAAATTACAAATCTGCCCGAAAGTTAATACATATTTTAGCAGATATTGTTTCAAAAAATGGCAACTTGCTACTCAATGTAGCTCCAAGTCCAGAGGGGGATTTTCATCCCGAAGCCTATCAACGTTTGGAAGAAATTGGGGCATGGATAAAAATAAATGGTGAAGCCATTTATGAAACGCGCGGCGACAATGAGCTTGGCCCACAAGGCAAATTGGTGTTTACCCACAAAGGCAACACCACTTACGCCATTTACCGAGCCGATGAAGGCGAAGTGATTCCTTCCAGTATTGAAATCGCAAAATTGAATTTGGAGAAAACAGCAAAAATTACCCTTGTGGGCAGTACCGAAAATTTGAAATGGACACTCAAAGAGGGTAAAGTAGCCATACAAATTCCTGAAAAATTGAGCAAAAAAATTCCTAAAAGTTACGCCTGGGTTCTGAAAATAGTGAAGTAATTAACCCCTAAATCAAAACTAAAAATGCAATCAAGAAGAAGTTTTATCCGTTGGTCAGCATTGAGTTTACCACTGCTTTCGGTAAGCAAAGCCTTTTCCAAGAAGAAAATAACAATCACTAAACCCATTGTAGTCTCTACTTGGGACAGCGGCTTACCCGTCAATGCCGTGGCGTGGAAAGTTTTGAAACAACCCAATAGCCGTGCATTAGATGCTGTGGAAGCGGGAGCGCGTTCAATCGAAGATACCATCAACTGCTGTGTAGGATTGGGAGGCAATCCTGACCGCGATGGAAAAGTGACTTTAGATGCTTGTATCATGGATGACAAATTCAACTGTGGTTCGGTCATGGCACTTCAACACATCAAACACCCTATTTCGGTGGCACGTAAAGTGATGGAGAATACGCCTCATGTCCAATTGGTGGGAGACGGTGCATTACAGTTTGCCTTAGCAAGCGGTTTTCAAAAAGAACCTGATAAACTTTCGGCCGATGCTGAAAAAACTTATAAAAATTGGCTCAAAAAATCGGAATACAAACCGATAATTAATATTGAACAACAGCAGAGTAAAGGTCAAAAAACGAAAGGGGGGCCTTTTGCACCTAACTTCTTCGACGACGGTACGCCCAACCACGATACTATGGGGACTATCGCAATGGATGCCGCAGGGAATCTTTCGGGCGCGTGTACTACCAGCGGAATGGCTTTCAAAATGCACGGTCGTGTAGGAGATTCTCCCATCATTGGAGCAGGTCTTTACGTGGACAATGAGGTAGGCGCAGCTACAGGTTCAGGGCAAGGTGAAGAAGTGATTCGTGTAGCGGGCACATTCCTTATTGTAGAAATGATGCGGATGGGCAAAAGCCCCGAAGAAGCCTGCAAGATTGCCATTGAGCGAATTGTCAAAATCAATCCTGCCAAAGCAAAGGATTTTCAGGTAGGATTTATTGCCATTAATAAGCAGGGTGAATACGGGGCTTACTCTATACACCACGGTTTCAACTATTCGGTCACGCACACCGACGATGGTGGTAAAGTGTTTATGGCCAAGAGTCATTTTCCGAAAGGCTAATTTTTATCAAGTTTTTACTGACCTCTGTGTAACCTCCGTTTTTCCTCTGTGGTTAACAAATATCTCCCAACCCATGAAAAGATACTTTTTTCTATTCTTTGTCTATCATTCAGTTTTTGCTCAGGATTGGCTCATTGCGCCTATTTCCCAAAAAAGCGAAGCGAAAATCGTAAAAAATGGTAAAGCAATCGAAATCAGTAACGGACTCATTGCGCGACAAATTCAGATTTCGCCCAATGCCGCTACCATTAGTTATAAAAACTTGACCACCAACGAACAGTTTGTACGCTCCATCCGCCCCGAAGCACGCGTCGTACTCAATGGAAAAACCTATAACATAGGCGGCTTGTACGGCCAAAAAGAACATGCCTATTTGCTCGAAGAATGGGCAAATCAATTTACTGCCAATACCAACGATTTTCAGTTTGTCCGTCACGAAATTACAAATATCAAGCCTCATTTCGACTGGAAACCAACCACTTGGACTGCCAATAAAAGCCTTCCGACGGGCAAAGAACTCATTTTATATTTTACTTCAAACAATGCTGAGTTGAAAGGTATAGAAGTAGCGGTTCATTACGAAATCTTCGATGGTATTCCTGTCTTGGACAAATGGGTAACGATTGAAAACAAATCAAACAACTCATTAAAAATCAATCAGGTAGTCAATGAGATTTTGGCTACGCCAGAAGAAGAATCAGCCGTGGTGGGCAAGCCTGAAAAAATGAAAAAGCCGCAAAAGTTATACATTGAAAACAACTTTGCGTATAACAACGCCATGCGCTATGAGTTATCCGACCAAGCCACGCACTGGAAAATAGATAGTAGCTATACCTCCCAAGTCAATTATTACCTTGAAACCCCCTGTGTTGTAGAAGTATATCCTTTTCTGGGCGTAGGTATTGACTTGCCCGCCAATGAGCAATACAAATCCATTCGTTCCTACGAGCTATTGCTTGACTCCTACGACCGCGAGCGCAACGGTTTGGCGCGTCGTAAAATGTACCGTACGTTGTTTCCTTGGACGTCGCAAAATCCTATTTTCATGCACCTGATTAGTACCGACCCTGATAAAGTCAAAAGCGTGATTGACCAATGTGCCGAAACGGGTTATGAAATGGTGATATTGAGTTTTGGGAGCGGCCTCAATATGGAAGATGCTTCCGAGGCTAATATTGCGAAATTCAAAGCCTTGGCCGATTATGCCCATAGCAAAGGTATTAAATTGGGCGGTTATTCGCTGTTTAGTAGTCGCCGTATTGATGATGAAAACGACGTGATTGACCCCGTGACAGGCTTGCCCGATAAAGCTGCTTTTTTTGGCCATGCGCCTTGTCTAGCCAGCAAATGGGGGATAAACTATTTAAAAAGTTTGAAAAAATTCATTACCGAAACAGGCTTTGATTTGCTCGAACACGATGGCCCCTACCCTGGCGATATTTGTGCTTCTACCAAACATCCTGGTCACAAAGGGTTAGACGATTCGCAGTGGGTGCAAATGACGATGCAAAAAGAGCTATATCAATGGCTCAACAGTCGCGGAGTATATATCAACGCCCCCGATTGGTATTTTCTCGACGGCTCGCACAAGATTGCGCTGGGCTATCGGGAAGTCAATTTTTCATTGTCGCGAGAGCAGCAAAAAATCCTGAGTCGGCAAAATATCTACGACGGTCTTTGGGAAAAAACACCCTCAATGAGTTGGGGTTTCGTGCCATTGACCAAGTATCAAGGCGGTACAGCCGATGCAGTATTAGAGCCTTTGAGTGAACATCTTAGTGATTACAAACAACTTATGATGCAATACTATGGCGCAGGTGTGCAGGCTTGTTACCGTGGACCTCGCCTCTATGATACCGACGATACAAAAAAAGTAGTAAAGGAAACCATTGACTGGTACAAACGCTATCGCGATATTCTCAACGCCGACATTCTTCATTTACGTCGTCCCGATGGTCGCGATTGGGACGGTATTATGCACGTCAATTCTGCTTTAAAACAAAAAGGTCTGGCGATGCTCTATAACCCTCTGAAAGAGCCGATTACGCGCAAAATCAAACTTCCACTTTATTATACTGGGTTGACGAAAGAGGCCAACATTCGTACCCAAGAAGGGAAACCGATTAAGTACATGTTGGATAGAAATTACAACGTCGAACTTACCATCTCTATCCCCGCCGAAGGCTATACATGGTTAGTAGTAGAATAAGAACTAATCTACAAAATCATTCACTTTGGGACGCAAGAAAATAAGCTGAACAACCACGACTGCTAATACAACCCCAGCCAATAGGGCAAAATCTCCTGCCAAATTTCCTGCATCGGTTGATTTTCCGAGCCAGTCTGTGATAAGTGCCCCTGCCATGATTCCCATCATGTTCATAAAACCATAGGCCGTAGCACGGTATTTAGCCGAGACAAACTGACACAAAATGGGCATGTTATTGCCGTCAAACATTCCAAAACCCAATCCAAAACACACCCCTGCCGCAATGGCATGAATGATGGTAGTTCCATAAGCAATCAACAACAAGGCAGGTACGGTCAGCGTCAATCCAATGATACTCGTATAAATGCGCCCACGAAGGTGTTTTAGTATCCAACGGTCAGACAAATACCCTCCGATGATTACCCCAAACAGAGATGATAATGAAGTGGTAATTGTAGAAAGGGGGCCTGCTTGCGCCATTTCAATACCCAGTTTGTCGGCAAAAAGCGTAGGAAGCCAGTTTTTGACAGCCCATCCTGGGAAACTTGGCACCGAAAATAGCAGTAAAATCAGCCAAAATGCTGGGTTTCCAAGCAATACGCCAAGTCCTTTGAACAGGGGTGTTTTTTCTTGAGATTTCGAGCCGCCTATCTCAGTCGCTTGTTCTCCAGCAAAACTGTTTTTTTCTTTTAGAAACACAATCAATACAACCGCATACGCCATGCCAATCATCCCAAATGATTGGAAAGCTGTATTCCATGAAAACTTATCCGCAATGGTCGCTCCGAAGCCCCCCAAGGCTTGCCCCATATAGTTTCCAGAAAGGTGAACACCAACCGCCATAGAGCGCGTCCGTGACGAATGAAAATCAGCAATCATGGCCAAGCCCGTCGGCATATAAAGTGCTTCGCTGATGCCCATCAATGCACGTAAAACATATAATTGAGAAAATGATGTAGCGTAGCCCATCGCAAATGTCACCCCCGACCAAACAAATAAACTACCGACAATCAACCACTTACGATTCAATCGATCCCCAATCATTCCAGCTACGGGACTCATAAAAGCATATACCCACAAAAACACCGCCATCAATCGACCAAAATTAGTAGCCTGTTGCAGTTCGGCAATGTCCACCTGCATGGAAGGCCGCATGGTAGCCAGCATTTGCCGATCCATGTAATTGAGTAACGCAACGACCCACAGCAGGCCGACCAAAATCCAAGGGTAACGGGAAGACTTCGTCATTAGTTTTTTATAGAAAAGTTGAAGGTTAAATGATGTTCGTTAAAAATATACGCTTCATACCCTAGTAAATACTATTGAGTGCATATTTTACTTTAAATTGCTACCAAAATTAAATCCTTACCTAATCCCCATCCATGCGCCTGTTGATCACCTTTCTGTTTAGCTTATTTACATTTTTTACCTCTGCCCAAACGAAGTTAGTTTGGTGGAAACCCTCCGACAGCAGTTTTCCCGTTATTGACGGCCAAGCGTGGTCTAACGAAATGCGCGACACTATTCAGCGTTTTCCACCGCGCGCCGAAGCCAACGTCCGCAAGGCCGTCTGGAACCTCTCGCGTAACAGCGCAGGGCTTTCGATACGTTTTGTAAGTAATGCTGACCAAATCGTCGTTCGCTACAAAGTAACGGGTGCTATCAATATGCCCCATATGCCTTCTACGGGTGTCAGCGGTGTAGATTTATACGGCATCGACAGCGACGGGAATTGGCAGTGGGCCAATGGCAAATATAGTTTCAAAGACACGGTTCAGTACGTTTTTGCCCAACTTCGCCCCAACGACAACTACCACAAGCTCGGCCGCGAATACCGCCTTTTTTTACCTCTTTATAACAGCGTCCGAAATTTAGAAATTGGCGTTCCCGAAGGAAGTTTATTTAAAGTACTTCCCCAACGCCTCGAAAAACCGATTGTGGTTTACGGAACCTCCATTGCCCAAGGCGCTTGCGCTACCCGCCCAGGCATGGCATGGACCAATATCTTGTCTCGCAAGCTCGACCGAACGGTCATCAATCTTGGGTTTTCGGGCAACGGCCGTTTGGAAAAAGAAGTAGTTGCGCTTATGAATGAGATTGATGCCAAGGTCTTTGTTTTGGATTGTTTGCCCAACTTGATTGTCCCAATCGTCGATCACCAAGAACTACAAAAAAGAATTGTCGAATCGGTAAAAGCCCTTCGCGCCAAACACCCCAACACGCCGATTTTGCTGACCGACCACGACGGCTACACCGAAGGTTATTTGATGCCCCACCGTCAGCCCTTGTTTGAAGACGCCAACAAAGACCTCCACGCAGCAATGACCCAACTCGCCAACGAAAAAATTACGAGCGTGTATTCGTTGCCTATTTCCGACATCAACATCGACCACGAAGGAATGGTGGACGGGACGCACCCCAACGACATCGGAATGATGCGCTACGCTGAGGCGTACGAGAAAAAACTTCGGGAAATTATGCAAGAACCCGCAGGAGCGCTCAAAACGCAGATACCTACCCGCCAAAACCGCGAACCAGGCAGCTAAGTGTGGGAAGACCGCC
>JBDHXS010000019.1:0-23653 GCA_039810845.1 Runella sp.
TTTACCGTATAGTTGACCCTACGTACTGTCATCAACTATTGGGTGATATTCTACTTGTTTTTCAAGTTTAGCCGAACTAATGGCTTCTTTTTCTTCTTTAATAAATCCCCCACCACCAGCACAAATAAGATGCAAATCGCTGTCTTTATGCAAAATAGGAGTAATAGCTTCAAAAAAACGGTCAAAATTTTTGTAGAAATCCCGTCTTCCCACAAATAAGATATAACGTTTAGGAAGTATTTGTGCCAACTCAGACGAGAAGGACGGTTTTATCAAGTAAGTACCAAGAGGTATTACTTTAATCTTTGCCTCATTAACGTCAAAATATTCTAAAATTCCACGCTTAGTAGCTTCTGAAACCGAAATAACCACGTCAGCACGTTGAAGTAGGCGTTGTTTGAGTTCTGAAAGCCCCTCTCCCAAAACGGGATAAGTTTTCCCAAATTTCTCACTCAACACATCATGGAAAGTCAAGACCAAAGGCTTTTTTCCAATTTTATCCAAAAAATAAGAATGGTAATAAGTGGGGTGAAAAATATCGAAATCACCCAAAGATAATTTAGTGGAGCTATATAACCGATTGATACGGGAAACAACTTGATTGGCTCTTAAATTACCTGCAAACCTCTGATAACCAATAGGTTTTGAATAAGATACATTCCGTAAGTACTCGTTATTAGAAAATTTTAGTGCCAATTCAAATTCGATATCTTTTCGACCTTCGAAGGCATTCATCAATTCATAAAAGTACCGCGAAATACCGCCGTATTGGGTTCCGGTAAAGGTCTGGTGATCATATAGGACTTTCATGCAGCACTCACTACTGATAAAAAATGAGCCGCCTTTAGCGGGTATTTCCCGCAAAAGTACAAAAAAACTGAATTGGAATGGCTATTTAGTTATTTTATGATAAAGAGGGTAATTATTAATTGTATGTATTACCCCTTGGAGTTTTTTGCGTAGCCTTTGCTTCCACTTGGGTAGAGTTGACTCAATGTTACTCCGAAGCGAGAAAATAATGGGTATATGAGGGCTGTATTTCTTAACCTGCTCTAAAAAATCTATATAGAGTCTGTCTGCTCCCGATTGTTGTAGTAAATTTTTTACGGCTATAGAATCGGATAAACACTCTCTAAAGTTAAAAAACAACAAAGGTTCCGTTTGATTTACTAACCATTTATCTCCCTTTTTTGTTAAGATTCGTTCGTGTAGATTTTGTAAACCTACATTCCAGCCACGATTTTTAATAGCTACTACATTTTCAAAATAAATAGGTACATAATTGAGCCAAAGCTGTTCGTGGTTCATACCATTACATAGGTCAAAATGGGCACGATTAGCCAATCGCGCTTGCCACCACTTCAAAAAATGGAAAACATTTTCTGTTTTTCGGATTGCCCAAAAGCCTGCATCATACATTCCAGTATTAAGAAATAATTTTTCATCTCCATAAAGCGATTGTCCAAATTTTCTGGATAAACGAGTTGTCAGTAATATGTCTGTTGTTTGGAGTGTATTAATAATAGTCTGTAAATCTCCGAATACCTGAACTGTTGGGTCAAAATAAATGACATTTTCAATTTCGTCCTGATGTAAAAAATAACTGGCGAAATAAGGCTTACTTGCAGCTGCAAGAGACTCACTATCATACTGTTCTCGTATTTGTTGATCAAGCCCATCAATTGATAATTCCTCCAGCATTACCACCTCATTGCCTGCAACGTATCCCTGAATAACCCCAACTTTAAAAATCATATTTTTGGGCAAACTCTCAAACAATACCTTGGCAAAAGGATACTGTTCTGCGGTACAAACTGTAAAAATGAGGGTTTTCAAAAGTGGTAAAGATTCGTGATTGAAAAAAGATTCAAAGCCAACTCAAAAGTTTTTCGATAGGTTTTATAAATACTTTCCGAATTCGTAAGTATTTATAAACAGGCTCGGATTTGATATAATAACAAGAAAATTGTCGATAGTAAGCATTATGATTTCTCAGTAACTCATTTCGATAATAGTCAAACAATGGGTTTAAATCAGGCCGTTGTTCAAAGGTAAACCGATTTTGGTATTTTGAAATGATGGTAGGCTTAGCGGGATCATAGCCACTGTAATGAAAAAATACAACTGGTTTCTGATTTACCAAGTGCTGGTCAGCTTCTACAGAAAATGTGCGTTCATGTAAATTCCAGTAGGCGGCATTCCAACCCAAATGTTTTTCTACATGAACATTATTCCAAAAAATAGGGGCAAAATTGACCCAATGTTGGTCCACAAACAATCCATTGCAGAGATCAATTTTACACTCGTCAAATAGTTTCTCCTCCCACCATTTTACAAAATCTACGGCTTCAGGGCTTTTGTGTAGAGCAATAAAGCCTAAATTATAAACACCTGTATTGAGGTGATGTAATTCATTTGGCGTGAGTTGGTCATCAATCGGCGTAGCTAAATGAGGCGTCAGAACTATATCATGCTTTTCTAATAAACTCTCTAAATTAGTAAGTGGCTGATAAACAATAATATCTGGATCAAAATAGATAACATTTCTTACTTGTGGCGTTTTTTCAAAAAAATACCGAATAAAATAAGGTTTAACAGCGGTATTTAACTCTGTAATGTTGTAATGTTTACACATTTCATCCAAGCCATCAATTCCAATTTGGTGTAATTCAAGGAGTTCAAAATCGGGAAGCTTGTCGTCAGGTACTTGAGCAGCGTCCAAACGATCAACCAGACCAATAACGTATCGGATGTGCGGATTGGTACGCTTTAAGGAGTCCCCCAAAGTGCGAGCTTGAGCCAGATAATTAATCGAACAAAGCGTAAAAGCTAATGTCATTTTTTGTTAATCTACACCAAGTTAAGAGACTTTTAAATCTCGAATAATATGCAACACCTTTTCAACACTTTGGTCGGTTGGGTGCCTTTCCAAAACCTTATTTTTGGCTTTTTGTCCCATTTTTAGCCTCAAGTCTGGATTGTCAATGAGTTCAATAATTTTCTGACTCATTTCAAAAACATCCAAATAAGGCACAACAAACCCTGCATCATCCTCCACAAGCTCAGGAGCTCCTCCTCCTTTTTCAAAGCATACGATTGGTTTTTCAGCTAAGGCCGTCTCCAAAACTACCAAAGGGTAAGGGTCTTCGCGCGAGGTTAGGGTAAAAATGTCAAATTGGCTTAAATACTGAAATACTTGAGAGGTTAGCCCTATATGGATAATACGGTCAGCAATTCCTATTCGATTGGCATCAAAGCGTTGAACTTCATACAATTCTGAGTCTTCTCTCATTCCTACCCAAACAAAATAGACTGGCTTACTAGAAAAGTGCTTAATGACCTGCTGCGCCACCATCATAAAAATATCATTTCCTTTGCGCCACTCTGCGTGTCCACATCCACCTACTAAAATTGCGTTAGCAGGCACACCCATCTTTTGTCTAATATTCACTTTTTTCCCTTCTTCGATGTTTTTTAGAATTAAGGGAATATCAATAATTTGAAATGTACTAATTCGGCTTTCAGGGTACTGGTACGTTTTCTGAAAATAACTTGCTACGGCCTTCGATACTACAATTAAGTGATTGGTACGGCTCATTAAATAGGCCATATCGGCAGGATCACTAAATTTGTCAATAGACATTTCCAATTCATGCGCAAACAATATCGTAGGAGCTGAGAGAAAATCTAACTGCCGATAAGTGGCCGCAGAAGCAATGGTATTAGCAAAAATCAAATCAATATTTTGCAAAAGTAGATCTGACTTAAATCCTTTCCAGCGTCTGTTTAACACCCGTTGTTTTACCCAAAAACTTAGCCTAAAAAAGGAAAGCAGCTTTTCAGTCAAAGGAGGAAAGTGTACATCGCCCAAACGTGGTAACTGTGTTGTAGGAAGGATTTCTCTAAAGTCATTTTCCAAAGGTCCATCACCACATAATAACAAGTGCATCGGCAAGTCGTATTGCTTCAATTGCCTCAGCAATTGCAACAACACAATTTGCCCACCTGCGCGATTAGCGTCATGGCTGATGAAAAGTATTTTTTTCGTCAAAATTTGGTTACTAATTTCTGCCAATTTCCTAATTGATTATTTACGTCAAACTCCAAAGCACGTTTTCGCAAGATTGATTTATCAATAATAAGATTTCCGCTCATTACGTTTTGCATGATTTCGGCCAACTTCGGAATATCAAATGCAGGGGCTACTTCACCCATTCCTTTTTTTACAAACTCACTGATTCCACCTGAATTAAAACCTACCACGGGTTTTTGCAAATAAGCTGATTCAATCATCACTAACGGAAAAGCGTCTTCGCGAGAGGTTAGCACAAAGCCGTCACAAATATTGAGATAATCGTAATAATCTTGCCCCCCCTTTGCTCCTAAAGCAATAAAATTTAGCCCTTCCCGTTTTACTCTTTGTTCCAAATAATACGAAATTCCGTATTCGCTTGGGCTACCCAACCACACTAAATAAGCATTTTTGGGCAATAATTTGAGCAAATCGGGTATCATATCGTATCCTTTTCGCATACACATCGTACCCGACATAAGCCATACAAAAGCATCTTTAGGAATACCCAGTTGATTTTTCAGAACGGCTGGGTCTTGTTTAAGCGTAATTTTTTCGGTTTCAATAAATGAATGTAACAACTGCACATTAGGTGCTCCCATTTTCTCTAACTGTTCTACCACAATGCTCGAACATCCAATGGACGTATGCGCATGAGTGAGCATTTCTGAGAACGAATCAGCACGTAGCGTATCAAAAGTTTCGAGCAATTCATGTACATGAACTACGTAGGGTACATTCAGTTTTCGTGCCAATCGTGAAAACTGAGGCATTGTGATAGTATTGAAGTACCAAATATCAGGCTTAAACTCATTATGAATCCGTTTGATGTAACTTTCTTCGGGAGTCAATCCAAAAACACGGTGATAAACCGCCTCCACGGAGTAATAAGGCAACCCTCTATGAAATTTATGAAGATAGGTTGCATCGGCTGGTGAGTTTTTAGCGAACAATTCTCCTGCTTGACGCGAATAGACTGCCGTTTTGATGTCGCTTCCTGCCAAGTATTTGATTAAATACCAAAGCACCATTTCCGAACCCGTCCGCGCTCCTGTGGGTGTAAAAAATAAAATCTTCATGCGTTAGACGTGGCTCTTTGGGTCGAGCTTATAAAAATAGGGCTTGTTACGAATGATTTTCCAAAAATAGGTAGAAAACAGCCAAATTTTGCGGGTAAAGTCTTTTTGTTGTTCCAACTCTCCAAAAGGGTTCCGAAATTTAGAGATATTCAAGGCTATTTTCCAACCGAAATAGATAGGAATCATCAAATAATAATTGAGCATTAGGCCCAAATAACGCCCAATTCCGAACTCTTTGCGTACCCAGACCAAATTAGAAAGCTGAATTTGGGGATAAAAGCGATTGATAATCGTAATAAGTACTTCTTTCCGTTTGGGATTACTTCCCCATTCGTGATGGATATACCCACAATCTTCGAACACTTTCAGTTTTCCAACACGTCCCAATCGGCAGTTCCATTCTACATCTTCACCGTAAAGGAAAAAATCTTCATCGAGCAATCCTGCTTTCGCAACTGCTTCGCGTTTGGCAAGTAAAAAAGCCGCCGGAATCCAATCCACTTGGTCGGGGTCGTCATAGTGAGTTTCGGGGATGAGTTTTTCCAAAAGTTTTTTAAAAAACTGCCCAGGAGGAAGCACATACAAAGTCCGTTTGAAGATAGCTAAACTCCGATAAAATGGGCGAGGTGTACCATCAGAAAAAAGCTGAATACCACCACAAGCCGCTGTTTCGGGCTGAATATCCAATCGTTCAACACAACGCGTCACAATATCGTCCAGAAATTCAGTGTCAGAATTTAGCAATAAGTAATAACGACCTTTTGCCGCACGAATTCCTTTATTGTTAGCTCGCGAAAAACCTGCATTATAACCCATATTAAGCCAGTTAATAGCAGGGAATTCGCTTTTGATGATGGTATCTGCCCCATCTTGTGAATCATTATCAACAACAATGATTTCAAAACTGACTCCTTTAGTATGCTCATAAATAGAGCGAATACAATCGGTCGTAAGTTTGAGGGTTTTATAATGAATAATTATAATTGAAACGTCCATTCAAAACACATTTATCATTTATCAGTAAATATCGGCTATTTTTAGCAATTGGAAAGCCATCAATGCTGAATGATAATTGTTAGATGATTAATGAATTTAGTAAACTTTATGGCTTGGAATAGGTCTTTTTTCGGCAGGGCTACCCATATATACGCCCCAAGCTTCAGTGTTTTTAGTAATTGAAGCCGACATAGCCACAAGTGTACCTTCGGCAATAGTCGTATAATCGCGGATAGTAGCATTTACGCCAAAGAATGAGTAGGATTCTACTGTACAATGACCAGATAGGACAACGTGTGAAGTAAAAAATACATGGTCTTTGATTATTCCATGATGACCAATATGGTTTCCGCTCCAAAGCACGCAATTATTACCAATTTTTGTAAAAGGCTGAATGGTATTATCTTCTAAAATAAAGCAGTTTTCGCCAATTTCATTCCCAAACAGCGTAGCTTTTGAACTAATGTAGGAAATAAATTCATAGCCTTTGGCTTTGGCATCCAGATACACTTTTTCACGATTCTTGTTCATTTTTCTTCCAGTCATTGGGGCAAAAAATTTAAACTCCGAAGGAGGAAAAAGCAATTCCACTTCTTCAAAAGGAACTACTGGCAGTCCCCAAAACGTAGTTTCTTTCAAATATTCCTGATTGACCGTAAAGGCGACTACCTCATGATCAGAGTCGTGAGTTAGGTAGAAATGGGCCAATTCTGCCGTATCCAATACTCCGAAAATAATAACTTTAGCCATATTTAAATCAATTCATATTCGTTCAAAATCCCCTGAATGGTAGGTATATCATTAAACATCATAATGTCAACAATCGAAAGCCATGGAACAAATTCATTCTTAAATTGTGAGTAAATCAAGGGCTTCGACTTTAGGAAATTTAATTGAATGCCTGCCTTGTCAAAAATACTCTTATCATATAAGCCGGTCCCACCAATCGGGTTGATGTAATGGTCAGCCTTTTCCTGTTGACAAATATCCAAAATTCGTTCCTGTCCTTTTAAATACGTGTTTTGATAGATACTTGAACTTAACACAATATCAGTTTGAATACCTAAACAATCGGTTAGTATAGCAAAACTGCTAGCAATCCAATCACTCACCTTTTCGGCATCTAAATTGATAATTTTTTCGGTAACTGCAAAGGCTGTTAAATAAAAGGGGGATTTTTTGTAGGCTTGCTCAAAAGTCTTGAGCAATTTCCCTCTCCATTTAGGGTCATCACTGAGATAAATTTCGTTGATAAGTTTATTTTGGCTAGCTTCTTTGAGTGGAATTGTAAACAAGTACTCCTTTCCGCTTACCAAGATACGATTACGATTAATCCAGCCTTTATTGATATAATTGACATCATCATAAAGCACAAATTTCTCCACCGCATTCATCAGTTGCAGATACCCGATGTAGGGTAGAAAATAAGGTTGCATGATGGCAATACGCATAAAAACTACTTCAATTTTCTTAAATAGTAATCTTCTCCAGGTACAATTACCCCCTTCATCGTGGTGTCTGTCCCCAATCGAATATCTGTAGGTAAAGGAGATATTACATTTTTTGAAAAAAACAGATAATCGGCTTCTTTTGGAATTGGTTGCACCCCTTTTTCAAACGGGTTGATAGCGATGAGCCTCCGTGTGAGTTTTCTCCCATAAAGAGGATATTCAAAATCATCATTGATGGTTCCCAAGGCGACCGTGGCAGAATCAGGTACGATTTGATCAAATTTTTGATAGGCTTTTGTAATGTCAGGTCGGGCAAAAGTCATCATTTCGATACGTTCTGTCTCAAAAGCAGACTGTCGCCCCAAAGCATCGAACGGCAAGCACCGAACATTAAAAAAAACGGCTAAAAGTGCTGATATACAAGCCACAACAGTAATTATCCCAACATACGTTTTCAATGCCCACGAATAGCCTGATTTCTCAAGGCTATATTTATGGGTAAAAAGCAAAGTTAAAAACAAGACTCCAAAAATGCCTGTTTCCTGAAAATAGCGACCTTTCCAAGGGTCGTAAGCAGCTGAATAAGAGAGTGCGGCAAAATGTAAAAGCACAGCTATTGCTAAAAACCAATGCACTGGCGAACGAATGATTCCCAGTAGTACTAAAAACAACAACGGAAATACCAACGCAAAACCAAAGATTCCCCAATAAGGATTTCCATTAACAAACTCAAATCGCCTTTCAAACGAAAAGGGCTGAATGGTAAATTCTGTGGTTTCATCCAGACGCATTTTGAGTTTGTCTTCCAACCATACCAATGGTTTTCGCATTCCTCGGTTAATATCTTGTCCGACTTTGACATTCCGAAGCCCATCCAGATTTATAAAGTCATACGCATATCTTACTACATTGCGCGAGCCCTGTTCAAACAGATTACGATAACCGCCATTTGAAGTAGCGCGTTCAATCGACTGGTGTTTTAATGAAGTAGGAGGTCCGATAGGATGACCAAATACTTCGATATTTTTTAAATAACCCGTAGGCAAAGTCCAAATACAAAAACAAATAATAACAGCGACTCCTATTTTAAAAATAGCAGGCCAATTAAGTTTGATATTACGGAGCTTCTTTACGCCTCGCTCTTGCTTCTTGATGGCTATTGTGTAAGTCATTAAGACAAATACCGACGGTAACAATAACGTAAAGGTAACTTTATGGCCATAAACTACGCCAAAACTAAGCGCGGCTAAGTACAAATAACGATTTTCGTACGTGACGCGATAGGTAAATAGAAAATACAGCAAGCAACTTAGGTAAGCTGCCAAAACGATATCTGTCTCAGTAGTAACAGCCTGCATCAAAAAATCTAAAAACAGGGCAAACGCCAAGGCACAAAAAAAACTGGCATTTAAACTGTTTTTTGTGATGCGTTGGGCTATCCCAAAAATCGCGACTAAAGTAATCCAAAATGAAACGTGGTGAATGAATTTGAAGGCATTTTCAAAACCTCCAGTCATTAGATAAGAATAGATTTGAATTGTACAGATACTCTTGGGATAAGTATCAATATTCCAATTTGTTCCTCCGAAATGAGCCATTGAACCCCGTTGAATGTATTGTACTACGCGGTTAAGATGCCCCGTCATACTATCCCATTCATTAGGAACAGTAAAAAAAACTAACATTAGGTTTGTAATGCCAATAATAGCGACAGTAAGAATCATCACCCCAAACAAAAAGCGCAAATACGCACCTCCGCTCACATACCAACGCTGTATGGCATGCCAACGGTGAGAAATCATGGTTTTGGAAGAAAATGTCGTCGTTTGAGGAGCTATTTTGTTAAAAGTAACCCTTAAAACAGTAGGTGGAATAAATACGCCTAAAGCCCAAGCCCAAGTACTTCCTGTTAGATAAAGTGGCGACAGGCAGAAACCTGTAACAATAACACTACTTGCAAAAAGTATAAAAGAGGTAATAAGCCAATCTATTAGAGAAGGACGGCAAATCTGTGCCGATGTACGTCCAATGTACCAAATGAAAAGGCCAAAACTTAGTAAGTTTATCAGCGTCATACTTACAAATTTTGATTAATCAAGGCCGTAATGCGTCTTACATCTTCATGGGGCAGTTCGGCATGAAGAGGTAAACATACAACGCGCGGAGAGAGGTCTTCCGACACAGGACATGATTCCGTATTGTTTAAAAAAGGCAGCTTGTTGAGTGAAGGGTAAAAATAGCGCCGAGGAGCGATGTCATTTTGATTTAAAACATCACGAACAGCGAGCATTTTGGCCTCAGATTCAAATACAATCGGATAATAAGCGTAGTTGCGCTCTAAGCCGACTACCCATTCTGGAGCTTGAAGGTGATTCCAATCCAGTAATTCGGTATATAAATCACAAACGGCTTTTCGAGCAGCAATCAATTGAGGTACAAGTGGTAAATTACAAAGACCCATTGCGGCGTGCATTTCTGAGTTTTTACCATTGATACCCACGAAATAGTAATCATCTCCTCGATGCCCAAACGCGCGCATCAAGTGTAGTTTTTCGTGCCACTTTACATCATTGGTAACAATTGCCCCTCCTTCTATGGTATGAAATAATTTGGTTGCATGAAAACTGCAAGTCGCAAAATCGCCATAAGCAAGTAATGACCGACCATTAAAATTGGCACCGAAAGCATGAGCACCATCGTAAATTACAATTAGATTATACTTTTTTGCGATTTTCTCAATAGCTTCTACATCGCAGGCATTTCCATAAACGTGCGTAGCCATAATCGCTCTTGTGCGTTCGGTAATTGCTGCTTCAATTAGTTCGGGGTTGATACAATATGTTTTGGGATCAATATCAACAAAAACGGGTTGGCAATTTTCCCACAAAACAACGTTAGTCGTAGCTACATAAGAAAAAGGGGTGGTAATAATCTCACCAGGCTCATCAAGAAGTTTCAGCGCCATTTGAAGTACAATGGTGCCATTGCCACAAAAAGACAAATGTTCTACATCTAAGTATTCTTTTATCCCCTTTTCTAACTCTTGCGCCAGAGGGCCATTGTTGGTGAGAATGCCATTGTCCCAGATTTTTTTTAAATAAGAGACATATTGGTCAAAATCGGGAAGATATGTTTTGGTAACGTTAATCATTCGCTTCGACGATTCGACCGTTTAGACCAGTACTTCTGATTGAAAAATTTGAAAATTTAATTGCGGGCGTACATAACCAGGCCATTTTCCATACCAAGTTACTCCTTCTCTGTGGTCCTCCACCTCAAAAGAAAGTGCTTCTGGCAGCTGAAATAAGACAGTAGAAGTATCTTTGACCACCATAATAGAAATGACATAAGAGCCATCATTCAAGAAATTCCCTGGAATTTCAAGAGTAGCTGAGACAAGCCCTTTATCGAAAGATTGTGAAGTCGTTCCTACGTTAAAAATACATTCTCCCGTAAAAGCATACAAGTGAAGACTCAGATTGAGATCAGCGCGATCGGCCATATTCCAAAACTCAATATGCACCCGAACAGGCGTCCGAACATCTATGTATAGTTTTCCTTCCTGATATTCTGGATCTATTCTCACAGCCCGAAAACGTACTTCATCGGTACCAGGGCCTTCTTCGGGTGTCTCCCAATAATGTTCCAAAGTTGTTTTGGCAACATGACTGAGATAGTTATTAACCACGTGCGTAGTGTCACCCTGCATTTTAAGTTTTCCATGTTCAAAATAAAAAGCACGATTACAAAGTGATTGTACGGCAGCAAGATTATGGCTTACAAACAAAATAGTTCGGCCACTTTCGGAGACATCACGCATTTTACCAAGGCTTTTTTTCTGAAAATCAGCATCGCCTACGGCCAATACTTCGTCAATAATTAGAATATCAGGACTCAGGTGTGCTGAAATAGCAAAACCCAGTCGTACATACATTCCTGAAGAATAACGTTTTACGGGTGTATCCAGAAATTTTTCGACTCCCGCAAAATCGACAATACTATCGAAAGCACTTTTGATTTCCTGACGTTTCATGCCCAAAATTGCCCCATTCAAGAAAATATTTTCTCGACCTGTCAGTTCAGGGTGGAAACCTGTTCCAACCTCTAACAAACTGGCAACACGACCTTTGATTTTTACTTTACCACCTGTAGGTTCGGTGATTTTACTCAGAATTTTTAGCAGTGTTGATTTGCCAGCACCATTATGGCCAATGATACCGACGCGATCTCCTTGATTGACTGTAAAATTGACATCACGGATTGCCCAGAATTCTTCCTGTTCTACTTCATCCTGTTCACCCTTACCAAAAAAATGCTTTACTTTCTCCGAAAAGATATCCCGCAACGTATGATTTTTGCGAGCAACTTTCTGGTGATCAATAATGTATTTTTTGCTTATATCTTCTGCAACGATAACCTGCATTGAGTTTGTAGGGATTTATCTGAGGCCAAAAGTAATCAAATGTAGTCAACAAATGAATTTTCTTCCTTACGAAAATAGTAAATGGAAATTGTTAACATAACTACAATCAATCCTATTGTACTATATAAACTACTCACTTTGAAAAATGATCCATCGCCAAGAAGACACCATTTGAAACCATCAATGATACTTACCATTGGGTTTAGATAATATAAATCATACCACCAAACATCATGATTGACTTCTACTTGTGAGCTACTGTACGCAATGGGACAAGCATAAAAACCTATTTGTACAATAAATGGTATTAGTTGCGCAATGTCTCTAAAACGCACGTTCATTACCGCAAAAATCAAACCAAATGCCAATGAGGCCAGTAAAGTTAAAATCAAAAAAGCAGGAAATAAAATAATTTGCCAACCAGGGAGGTGCCTAAACCACAGGGCGATTAACGCAAAAAGTGCAATGGAGATAAAAAAGTCCACAAATCCCACTACAACCGAACTTAATGGCATAATCAAACGCGGAAAATAGGTCTTCGTTACTAAATTGGAATTCAATAAAATACTATGGCTGATTTGGGTAAAAGTACTGGAAAAAAAATTCCAAATAGTGATACCAGCCAGTACCATTAAGGGATATGGTATTCCCTCGTCTCCTTTAAATCTACCTACCATGCTGAATACAAAAACCATTACAGTCATAGTAGCAAAAGGCCGAATGACAGCCCAACCTGCACCAATAGCTGTTTGTTTGTAACGAACGGACAAGTCACGTCGTGATAAAATCCACAATAATTCGCGGTTTTTCCATAAATCACGCCAATAATTTTTCGCTCCATGCCCCGCTTCTATCACTATCTCATCCGAATACGCCATTTTTTTAGGTAGATTAAGAACCCAAGAATTAGGTGCTAAACGATGAATCATAATCTCTTTAGCACTTAATTCTTCACTTATTTCTTTTTCATATCTCTCAATGCTTCAGAGTATGTCTGTTTTGCCAATACAAAAATAATTGCAACTATTAAGCCAAGAATTGCCCCAAACTTTGTATTTTCTCTGGTAAATAACTTGGTTTCTAAAGGCAATGTAGGTGGTTCGATAATATTAAACAAGGGTGCTTCTTTAACAATCGACATCCGTATGTTTTCAAGATTTCGAGAAGCTTCCAAATACAAAGAAGATACAAAAGTCGTACTACGGGTTAGACGACCTTCTTCTACTTTTGCTGTTGGGGCTACCGCTTCTGTATTGATGACGGTTGTTCTGGCTAAGCTACTTTCGGTTCGGTTCAGAACTCGAGCCAAAGAATCTACCCGTCTTTCCATAATGCCCAACATCTCTCGTGATTTACGCGTCTGTGTTTCTTGATATACTTTTTCAATGGTTTTAAGTAATAATTCTGCAAAAGTTTTAGAAACCATTTCGTTTTCCATCAAAACCGTCAAATCATAGAAAGCTGTTTTCAAATCTGGCTGTCCAATCGTTATTTCACGGTCTTTGATTTTATTCATAACGCCATCAAACACCTGCCGCTCTTTCCTTTCCATAGAATCCCTCCTACTATGCGTAATGCGTACGTCCATCCACTCTGGAAGAAAATCAGCCCATTCATCCTGACGTAAATAAGTAGAATCGAGGTAATAATTGACAAATTTTTCCTTTTTTCCGTTGCTCAAAGTTACGGGTGTCAACAAAACTCTTTCTAATACAGGACGTGTCTTGATTACATAAAAAAGGTTCTCACCCTTAAATAACCCTGCATCTCCTGCTTGATTAGCACTCATGCCAAGCAAACTCCCAAAACCTCCCATATCCTGGCTGGAAGTCGCTCCACTTACACTAAAGACAATTTTGGCAAGGTATTGAAGTCGCTTATTTTTCTCGGCATCTATATAATACCCTATTCCTGTACCTATCCCTGTAATAAGCAAAATAATCCACCAATTTTTAAGAACCAAATCCTTGGTTTCAATCAGCTTTTGAAATATTAGCTTAGGGGTAAGGGTAACTTGATCTTGTTGTTCCATAATCAAAGACTTATTTTGAATATCTATTAGTTTGCCCCTAACACTTTAAATGCTAATACTGTTGTAATCAACGTCATAACAGTTCCAGAAAGGCCAATGATTGATTGCAATGCACGTTGCGCTTCTGCCAAATCTGATTGGGTACGTTGAGGAATATGAATCTCCGAACCTGGTTCTACTTTGGGATAAACATTAAAGAACAGGAATTTACGTGTTCGGTCAATAGAGCCATTAGGATAAATTACGTATGATTTGCGTTTTAAAGACATCCGAGTAAATCCCCCCCCTTGTGATACATAATCCATGAAGGAACTACCACTGCGGTATTTTACTGTAGTTGGGAACAACAATTCTCCTTGTAAACGAACCGTTTCGAGGCGTTTTGGAATGTCAATAATATCGCCATCTTGTAAGATAATATCCTCTTTCCCACCTGGATTGCGCAAAATACGAGCTAAATCAATTCCAATTGCTTCCTGTTTGTCTTTGGCAACCCCCTCATCTTCAAAGCGGCCTTTTTTAGCATCGTCAGCTATTTCGGATACAGCTTTATTGCGCTGCGCAATTTCCTCATCCGACAATGTTATTTTCCGAAGTAGCGTAGCCCCATTAACATACGCTTGGGCTGTTAATCCTCCAGCACGTACCAACAAATCAGAGAGTTTTTCATCTTTGCTTTTGATACCATAAAGTCCAGGACTTACGATTTCGCCTTTGAATGTCACAAAGGTTTGTGGTTGGTAATTAGATGCGGGACGTACCAAAACCTCGTCATAAGGCTCTAACACAAAACGGCTGTCGTTTCCGTCGAGAGTTAAGTCTCGGCTGACATCAAAAATGAAAATATCCGCAATTTGTGCTGATGCTGACTGTACGTTTACGTCACGTTTGCGGCGAACAATTTCGATTTTAGAAGTAGCGGCAGACTCCTTAAAGCCACCCGAACGAATAATAGCATCTTCAAGTGTTAAGTTTGAGGTATAAGGCAAGTTGACTTCGGGCCCTTGATTTACCTCCCCTACTATTTTAATAAAAGCTCCTTCGCGCAACTCAAATTTTGACGGAATAATAATCTGGTCTTCTCGTCTAAGCAACAAATCGTCAGTTTTTCCATTAAGCATATCTGCCAAATTAATGGAAATATTTTCTACAGATAAATCTTCTCGTGTCCGCACTACATTAATACGTCCTGTAAAGGCTTCGCCTGTGAGTCCCTCCGCATTTTTAATCAATTGAAGCAATGACTTGTTTTGGTCTAATGAGTACTGCCCAGGCCGATACACTGGCCCTACAATGGTTACCATGTTTTCAAAACGAGGTAGTAACATATCTGCTGTGATTTCGTCGCCATTGCTTGGTATATATTTTTCATAATCGCCTGCTCGAACATCTACAATACGACGCTCTCTTGTGGTTAGTCCTAACAATTTAAGGCGATCTGTGTAAGCATTTTCGGTAAAACCACCTGCATAATCCAACAATTTGCTGATGGTTTCCTCTGGCAATAATTCATAAAATCCTGGACGCTTTACATTCCCTTTGATTTCTACTCGCTTTTTATAAACACCAACCTGAATTACGTCATTATCTTGTAAACGGGCATCTGTATTGAGTGTTCCATTCATTAAAAGTTCATACAAATCAAGCGTTGCTACTACTTTGTTTCGACGCACCACATTTATTTGGCGAAACGAGCCAAGCTCATTTGGACCACCTGTCAAGTAAAGGGCATTAAGTGCAGTAGAAAGCGACGACACATTGTAGGTTCCAGGGGTAGTTACTTCACCGAGTACAGTTACTCTGATGGTGCGAATCCGTCCCAAACGAATTTGGAGAAAAGTACTGGCACTACTACCTGGCGCGCCCAAATTGTTATAATAAGGAGATAAACGCGTAATCAGCTCTTTTTGCGCTTGTTCAATCGAACGCCCACTCAACTGTACTGGCCCAATTGCTTTTACAAACGCAAACCCATCGGAATTAACGGTCATTTCTATCTGAGACTGTGAATAGCCATAAATGTAGGCCGTCAATTCGTCGCCTGGGCCGATTGTATAATCTCTTGGTGTTGCAAGATTTTCTGAAGGAGCAAAAGACACATTTGGATTATTGAAAAGCTGATAACCAAATATTCTACGACGCAATTTACTCAGTTCTGCCTGCCGATAGGCTTCTTCTGAATCTTCATTTGTATTAGCGTTTTGGTCATTGGCTTTTTCATTTGCCTTTTCTACCTGATTCAACAAAGCCTTAGGATCAGCGCTTTTCTTGGGATCTGCCCCTTTTTCTGTACTTTGCTGAGAGGTAGCTGTTTGCGTACCTGTATTAGTGGTTTGCCCCGTAGTGGTAGGAGCCGATGGCTGCCCTTGTGTAGGAGCTCCCGTAGAACTGGAAGAGGAACCTGTACTTGCCGGTGTTTGGGCATTAACGAGGATAATGGAGAATAAACTAATTGAAAAACCCTGTACAATGGCGCGCCCCGCGCTGAAAGTGGATAAACTCCTAAAAAACTTCTTCATGAATTTGTGTTCAAAGCAAAAATCGTAGATTCTGATTAACAATAAATTAACACATCTCTCAAGCCAATATTTATGCAGAATCAAATTGGCCGACAAAGTAACGCAACTTTTTCAGTTTTTTAAACTTTTTTCTCTTTTACGGCCATTTTCGTGGCTTATTGTATGACTTTTCCGATATTTTCATGGCTGTTAAAGTTTTATAATACAATACTAAGTAGTCTTTTCAGAAAATCCAGTAGTGGAACCGACACCAAAGATAACCTCATAAAACCGAGCTGTTTTCATCTTTACAAAAAGAGGCTACTATAAAGTTTACACACAAAAAGAACTTTGTTTTGCAAAGTAAAATATTTTTCCTGTATACTTCCAAGCAATTTTTAATAAAAAATAAACGAAACGATATATTTGCAGTAAATGAACCCTATTGAATGACCATGGCAGAACAAATAAAATATGACGAAAGTAGTATTCGATCATTGGATTGGAAAGAACACATCAGGCTCCGTCCAGGGATGTATATTGGTAAACTTGGTGACGGCTCCGCCGCCGATGATGGAATTTATGTACTGGTAAAAGAAATCATGGATAACTCCATTGATGAGCATACAATGGGCTTTGGCAAAGCCATTGATATCAAAATCACCGAGCATCGCGTCGAAGTTCGTGATTATGGACGGGGAATCCCTTTAGGTAAAGTAGTAGATTGCGTCTCCAAAATCAATACAGGAGGCAAATATGACTCTGGCGCTTTTCAAAAGTCTGTCGGACTCAATGGCGTGGGTACAAAAGCTGTCAATGCGCTTTCTACTTATTTTAAGGTGCAATCTTTTCGAGAAGGTAAAACCAAATGGGTTGAATTCCGGAAAGGTGATATTATAACTGAGTCAGGTGAAGAAGATACCAATCAACGCAACGGGACAATGATGGTTTTTGAGCCTGACAATACGATTTTCAAAAACTACCACTATATTCCTCAGTTCTTAGATAACCTGATTTGGAACTATTGTTACCTAAATGCTGGGTTGGTAGTCAACTTTAACGGGCAAAAATTTGTTTCCCAAAACGGTCTGCTTGACTTGCTCCGTAAAAAAACCGATGAAGATGCCATTCGCTATCCCATTATCCACCTCAAAGGCTCAGACATTGAGATTGCTCTTACTCACGGAAATCAGTACGGCGAAGAATATTACTCATTTGTCAATGGTCAATATACGACCCAAGGAGGAACGCACTTAGTCGCTTTTCGACAATCTTTGGTTGATACTGTACGCGACCATTTTGGTAAAGATTACGCCGTAGAAGATGTACGTGCTTCTATCATCGCCGCAGTAAGTGTACGTGTACAAGAACCCGTATTTGAATCTCAAACAAAAACCAAACTGGGTTCTAATAACATTTCACCCGACCCCAACAGCCCCACTGTACGCACCTTTGTCAATGACTTTCTAAAAGCCAAACTCGACAATTTTTTGCACATGAACCCTGCAGTGAAGGAAGCCCTCAAAAAGCGTATTGAGCAATCCGAACGCGAAAGGAAGGAATTAGCAGGTATCAAAAAATTGGCTAATGACCGTGCAAAAAAGGCCAGTTTGCACAACAAAAAACTCCGTGATTGCCGTATTCACCTGCCCGACGTTAAGTCAGAAGATCGCTATGAAACTACACTTTTTATTACCGAAGGTGATTCTGCGAGTGGTTCTATTACCAAAGCTCGAAATGTACAGACACAAGCGGTTTTTAGTTTAAGAGGAAAACCTCTCAACTGTTTTGGGTTAACCAAGAAAGTAGTCTATGAAAACGAAGAGTTTAATTTACTGCAACACGCCCTCGACATCGAAGAAGGCCTTGAAAATTTACGCTTTAATCGCATTGTTATTGCCACCGATGCCGACGTGGACGGAATGCACATACGGCTATTAATGCTAACTTTTTTCTTGCAGTTTTTTCCTGACTTAGTACGCAATGGTCATGTGTATATTTTACAAACTCCACTTTTTAGAATTCGTAATCCACGTAATCATAAAGAAACAATCTATTCTTATAGTGACGAGGAACGGCAAAAAGCCATTAAAAAACTGGGCGGTAATAAAAAAGTAGAAATTACCCGTTTCAAAGGACTCGGTGAGATTTCCCCCGATGAGTTTGGAAAATTTATTGGCGAAAACATCCGCCTCGAACCCGTTATTCTTGAAAAAGAAGCCACTATTCCTAAGCTTTTGACGTACTATATGGGCAAAAACACTCCCGAACGTCAACGCTTTATCATTGATAATCTCCGCATCGAAAAGGACATTGTGGAAGAAGGTACTGTGGCTGCATAGGGGCCAAAAATCTATTCTATATTTTCGTAAAAACCTGACTTACATCAGTTTATATGTGCGTCAGGTTTTTCATTTTACCGCAATGAAAACTCCTTTTTCAGCGCGACTATTTCAACCTGCCGTTTTTCCTCTTGCCAATAGCGAAGAAGAACATAACTGCTTCATGGACTTACAGCGATTATTTCAGCAGCAATTTGCTGAAATATGGTCAGACGACAGTAAGCCCAGGGCAGTGGTGGTAGTGCCCAGTTTGTCGCTTGATGAAGACATGGCGGTCAAAATCACGGGACATCATCATTACGAAGAACGGCTGTTGTGCATGCTTCTTTTGTTACGCAAACCTCGTACGCACCTGATTTATGTAAGTAGCCACGCCATTGACCCCGTCATTATTGACTATTACTTGCATCTTTTGCCAGGTATTCCGATTTGGCACGCCCGCCAAAGGCTTATTTTACTCAATTGTAACGATACTTCACCCAAGACCCTTACGGCCAAAATCTTAGAACGGCCTCGGCTTTTAGAACGTATCCGTCAGGCCATTCCGACGGGAGTAGCGGCGCATTTAACGTGTTTTAATGCTACGTCTTTAGAACGTACCCTTGCCGTTAGGCTGGGAATACCAATGTACGCCTCCGACCCAGACTTATTGTTTTGGGGGACAAAAAGCGGAAGTAGAGAACTGTTCAAAAAAGCAGGAGTACCTTTGCCCAATGGTTTTGAAAACTTGCGCAACGAACAGGAATTGATACAGGCACTGGTTACCCTAAAAGCCCAAAATCCTACCCTAAAAAAAGCCGTCATTAAACTCAATGATGGATTTTCGGGCGAAGGGAACGCGGTTTTGGCATTTGAGGAGATTGCTGATTCGTCACTCGAAGCATGGGTGCAGCGTGAGTTACCTTACAAAATACGATTTGTGGATGCAGGGCTTACTTATCCACAGTTTATCCACAAACTCGGTGAAATGCAAGGAATTGTGGAGGAGTTTGTGGAGGGAGAAATCAAAACGTCTCCCTCGGTTCAGTGCCGTATTGAGCCTTCGGGGCAAATTGACATTATCTCTACTCATGACCAACTGTTGGGGGGAATGTCAGGGCAGGTATTTCAAGGGTGTACCTTTCCTGCCAACGACGACTATCAAGCCGAACTTTGTCAAATGGGCTTAAAAATAGCCGAACAGCTCCGCGAAAAAGGGGGGTTGGGGCGGTTTGGGGTGGATTTTATGTCAGTCAATACGCCTCAAGGTTGGCAGCACTACGCCATCGAAATCAACCTTCGCAAAGGCGGCACCACGCATCCTTACTTGATGTTACAGTTTCTCACCGATGGGCAGTATGTACCCGAAAAACGCCATTACCTCATGCCTAACGGCCAAGTAAGATACTATTTTGCTACCGATAATCTCAAGAAAAGTGCCTACCACGGCCTTACCCCCCAAGACCTCATGGAAATCATGATTTTTCACGGGCTTCATTACGATAGCGTTCGGCAAGAAGGCGTATTTTTTCATTTGATGGGGGCTTTGTCAGAACATGGCAAACTCGGTATAACCAGTATCGGGGCTACTCCCGAACGCGCTCAAGCGTTTTATCAAAAAGCCGTCGAAGTGCTGGATTTTGAAACGACTTAGTACAAAACACGATTCAGACTATCTTCAGACCAGCACTGAGTCCTCCCTACAGGGGAGCATTTAGGAGGGGTTAAGCGTATTTGCGCTTGCGCCACCACTGCCACACCCCACCTAAAAGGCCAATCACCACCAAAGGCCCTAACAAATTGAGCAATTGCCACTGCGTGCGTTCTTCTTTGAGACGTAGTTTATCCAACGGACGCAGCGTTACTTGTTTGTTTCGAGCGGTAATCAATCCTTCCGCATCCATCAGATAATCAATGGCATAGAGCGCAAAGTCTTTGTTGGCAAAGGTATTGCCCGAAAGTCGGTCGTAGCCCAAGGGCAGGGGTGCATTGCGTTTGTAATCAATGTCGTTGACAATCAAATCGCCATCCGACACCACAATGATTTGGGTAGGTTTCCCTTTGCCTACAAACGACTGCGCACGCGGGTCGTTGGGTAACAGGCGGTTGTTGAACAACGACGTAAAACTTCCTTCCAACAAAACCGCAATTGGCTGTACGCCCGCGTTGTATTCACGTGGGTCGGGTTGCTGACGGGCTTCGTTGTAGCCTACCAAAGCAGGGGCTTTGCGAAGTTGGGTATAGCGAGAGGTCAGCAACAGTGGCGTTTTCAGGATTCCGTCGGCCTCAATGGTATCAATTGTGCTTGGGAATCGGGTATAAAGTGCATCTAAATTTCTGACAATTGGGTGCTTACCAAAGTTGTTAATCAACGGAAAAAACCGACAAGGCATGGGTTTTATTTGCGGTTTATCGCACATGTTGCCCACGTTAAGCGGAATCATGGCGCAGCTCAAATCTTTCACCAAGTTTTGATTGACCCGGCAGCCGTATTTAAACAGCAAATCGTCCAAATTCAAGTCCATCGGTTGCGCAAAAGTCCCCTCCAAACTTACGCTATCCACCCGTGCGCCATCCATGAACACCAGCAATTTACCCCCACGCATCACAAATTGGTCTAAGCGGTATTTTTCATCGTCGGTAAAAGGGGTATCGGGCTTGGGAATGACCAATAAATCGCCTTTTTCCCACGAATCGGGGTTTTGAACGTCGAAATAGAGGTCATAGTTTTGCTGGAGATTGGCCAAAAAATCGGAAAAGCGCGGTGGTGGTACTTTGGTATGACCAACCAAAATCCCGACCCGTTTGCGTTCTTTTTGGGTCAACCGCCGAATGGCCGACGCCAATTCAAACTCTACACCTTCGTACGACTGATTGAGTTGTTCTTCCGACGAGGCCGATTTGTTGCCTTTCAACAACTGTACCGCATATTCTTTGCCTTCATACACCAATACCGCCCCCGGAAACACCAATCGTTCGGTACGTTTTCCGTCTTCGTTGGCAAACAAATTGGTGGGTATCAAGCCTTTCTGTATCAATTCTTCTTGCATTTTAGGGTCGTTGGGTTCAATAAACCGATAGGCCAAATTGACGCCCCCATAATCGGCAAACGACTCCAAAGTTTCTTGAATGGCGCGTTCGAGGCGCTCAAACCCCGCAGGAAAATCGCCCGTGAGATACACTTTCACTACCACCTGCCCGTCTAAGTTTTGGAGGAGGTTTTTGGTAGCATCGGAGATAGTATAGCGTTTTTCTTGGGTCAAATCCCAACGAAAAAACAAAAAAGAAGCCAAAACATTGGCAGCGGCAAGTACGCCAACAAAAATGAGTATTTTTAGGAGTTTCGACTTCATACAGTCCAGATTTTCGGCCAAAGATACGCTAAAAACGAAAAACGAAGCCTTATCGCATTAGAAGGGCGTTTTTTTTGGTTACTTTGCCAAATGATTAAGAAAAATGACACAAATTTTAGACTATTTCATTCACGCCTTTACTCACTTGCGTCGTGATTCTAAAAATGGTGGTGCACCTCATAAGCCCATCTTGTTACTTTCCGTTATTCACGAATACGAAGTAGTCCGAATTTTAGATAATCGTATTTTTATCACTCCCGAACTAACACACTCATTTTCAGTTTTTTGGAATCAACTCGTAACAACCGAACACGACCAACGGTTTGCGCTACCCTATTATCATTTAACGGGCGAAAAAGGCGATTGGTGGCAACTTGTACCCAAGGCAGGTTGTGAAATTTGGATTGAAAATGCAGGTTCGATGCGAAGTTTTGGCAATTTGAGTGCATCTGTTGCTTACGCGGAAATAGACCCAAATCTGGCAATTCTCTTACTCAACAAAGAAAGCCGCGTTATTCTGAAACAGGCAATTCTGAAAACGTATTTTCTTGACCAACAATTTCAAAGCATTGACAGACAGGAAGATAATTATTTCAACGATTTGAAAAATGAAGTTTATGAGCCTTCGGCTACATACAAAACAAAATTACTAAATCTTAAAAAACACCTTGATACCGAAACTTACCAAATCGAAGTTTATAACCGAGGTACGATTTTTAGGCGGGAAGTTGTAAAAATTTACAACGAATCATGCTGTATATCAGGTCTTAGGGTTTCTGCATTATTTACCACTACGATGGTGGACGCTTGCCATGTTGTGCCATTTGCCAAAAGTTTTGATAACAGCCTAACCAACGGTATCGCACTTTGTCCCAACCTCCACCGCGCTTTTGACCGAGGTTTGATTTCCGTCAATGAAAACTATGAGGTGATTCTTTCTCAATCCTTCAAAGAAAACGCTCAAAGCGAATACAGTTTCTCAAAAATCGAAGGCAAAACTATCTCATTACCAAACGATAAGGATTTTTGGCCATCGTTGGCTAATTTTGAATGGCACCGTAAAAATGTGTTTAAGAAATGAGTGAAGAAACTATATACCCTCTGAAATGGGAAGGTGATGTAGCCATTGGAAAACAAGGCGATAGCTACGTTATGTATCAAGTTTTTGAAAATGGAGAGTTATGGATTTCAGGGCCAAAATGGAAGCAGAAAAAAGACAAAAACGGCCAACCAATTATTCACCCAAATAGAATTTCAAAACTTGGCACAAAAGAACATGCCATTTTAATAGCAGAAAATATAAACAAACTGCTTAATTCTGAACCTTTCATTTGCTCTTACGCTAAAAAGCCACAAAAAGACTGAATATTTTTTTTCTTACTTTCTTCATTTAAGCATATTTCCCGATACCAACCCCTACATCGCAGC
>JBDHXS010000020.1:0-23240 GCA_039810845.1 Runella sp.
CGAAGGTACGTAAATCTCAAAAGTACACACACATTGATACACCAATACTCTTTTTACCATCTGATACTATGAATCAAAAACGTTTTGCAGTAGCGAGCTTTGTCTTGGCCCTTATTTTGGTTTTTCAAGCCTGTAAAGACAAGGAAATCACCGCCGAAAACGCTGCCACCATCACATCATTAAATTGTTCAAGTGCTACCTTCTCAGCTTCTGCTACAAGCGGAGCTTCGTTTACTGCCACCGCGAGCGTACCCTATACGGGCGGCAACGGCGCCTCCTACGCTGAAGGAACGGCCATTGCTTCTACGGGCGTGACGGGATTAACTGCTACCTTGTCGGCAGGTACTTTAGCTGATGGAAGCGGCACCGCCAGTTTTGTGATTACGGGAACTCCTGCCTCGGCTGGAACTGCCAACTTTTCAATTGATTTAGGCGGACAAACCTGTACGTTGGCACTACCTGTTACTGCCTCAAAAGCGAGTGTCGCCACCCTCACAGGAACCGTAAATCCTACTACAGGAACCAACGGCGTGGCTTATACTGGCACAGTGACCATCACCTACACTGGCGGCAATGGCGGTGCTTATGATGTTTCGACGGCGTCATCGACGGGCGTAGAAGGGCTTACGGCTACTTTGGCAGCAGGCACACTGGCCAATGGCTCGGGCACGCTGGTCTATAACATTGCGGGAACGCCTACCTCGACGGGAACGGCTGTTTTTAATTTGAGCTTAGGCGGGCAAACCTGCACGGTTTCGGTCGCTATCAGTGCGTCAACTACCACATCTACCGCCAAAGATACCGTTGTCATTACTTATTCGGGAACCAGCGCTTCTGTTAGTAATGCCTTCCAAAACGACGGCGTAACGGTGACTACCAGCGGGGCTGATGTCACTGTCAAGTCAACCAATACGTCCAAAGAAATCGTATATTTCTTGTCAGGCACTGCCACCAAAGGAAGCTTTAAGATTTACAGCGAATACAAATTCAACATCACCCTCAAAGGCGTTAGCATTACCAACAGTGCAGGCCCTGCCATCAATATTCAGTCGGGCAAAAAAGCAACCATCAACGTAGTCGGCACCAACACCCTTGTCGATGGTGCCACCTATGCCACCAGCTCAGAAGACCAAAAAGGAACACTTTTCGGAGAAGGGCAATTGAGTTTTATGGGAACAGGTACATTGAACGTTACGGGTAACAACAAACACGCCATCGTATCCGACGACTACATTTACGTCAGCGAGGCCAATATCGTCATCAAATCGGCGGCCAGTGACGGTATTCATGCCAACGATTATTTTGCGATGGACAACGGAAGTGTCACCGTAACTGCCGCAACAGGCAACGGCATCGAAGCCGAAGAAGGCTACGTGACCATCAACGGCGGAGTGGTCACCATCAACAGCATCAACGACGGAATTGCCGCCTCCTACGAAGGCACCGATGCTACCATTACGCCTTATGTTTTGATAAAAGGAGGCAAAATTACGGTCACAACGACGGGTGACAAAGGCAACGCCATCAAAAGCGAAAGCTACACAACGATTGGCACAACCGATGCAGTAACACTTACGGTTTCGGGCAAAGGTTCTAAAGGAATCAAAACGGGCGGCGATTGCACCATTACCTCGGGTACGGTCAAAATTACCACCTCAGGAGCAGCCTATTACGATACTGCCGACGCCGACATTGCCGCCCCAGCAGGAATTAATTGCGACAAAAACCTCGCCATCAAAGGCGGAACGTTGACCGTTACCAGTACAGGAACAGGTGCCAAGGGTATCAGTGTGGACGGAACAGCCACCATCAGCGGTGGAACAACCACTATCTCTGCTACTGGGACAAAATATACTTATAACACTGCCAATACCAGCGAAGCCAAAGGCTTCAAAAGCGATGGTGCTTTTGTGATGAATAATGGAGAACTCAATATTGCTGCTACCGACGATGGTCTAAAATCAGAAACGTCGATTACCATTAATGATGGCACCCTTGTTATAACAAAAGCAACCGAAGGTATAGAATCTAAAACCATCACCTTTGCGGGCGGAGTTACTAATGTAACTTCTTCAAATGATGGCATCAATGCCTCTATGGGAACAACAACTGGCGGTACAGAATCCAATGATGGAAGTAATATATTCATCAAAGGAGGAATAGTAATAGTAGTAGGCAGCGACGGAATTGATAGCAACGGCAATATTACCATTACAGGCGGCACAACTATCATAGGTGGACCAACAAGTTCGCCCGAAGAAGGTGTGGATGTAAATGGCAATTTCCTTACAAATGGTGGAGTTTTAATTTCTGGAGGGTCAAACGCTCGAATGACAAAAGCCATGACCTCCACTTCTACCCAAGTAGGTATGTACATTACTTCGAGTGCGCAACTTGCCACCAACTCGGTATTGCATATCGAAGACGCTTCTGGAAAAGAATTGGTTACGTTTAAACCTAAAAATGCCAATTATTATTTCCATTTTTCCAATCCAAGTTTAGCCAAAAGTACCCAGTATAAAATCTATTTCGGTGGAACTTACACGGGTGGAAGCTATGTAGGTAACTCGTCGGGATGGGGCTTATACACGGGTGGCACGTATTCGAACACAGGAGCAACGCTCAAATCAACCACCACTACTTCGAGTTCTGCGACGGTCAATACCATTGCGTTTTAGGTCTTACTTTCATTCCGATAATACCAAGCCGAGACACTGCGCAGTGTCTCGGCTGTTTTTTAATTCATAAAACGAGAAAAGTGTATATTTGAAAAGAAAAATGAAAAGGCTATGATAAATATTCAAGAACGGCTTAGTATCAATCCAGAAATTCGATTTGGTAAGCCTTGCATCAAAGGGACTCGTATCGCAGTATGGGATATTTTAGGCTGGTTAGCAAGTGGAATGAGTCACGAAGAAATCATTGAAGATTTTCCTCAACTCACCCAAGAGGACATTCTGGCGTCTTTAGCATTTGCTGCCAATCGTGAAGAAAATACCAAGATTTTGATTACAGCAGCATGAGACTTTTATTCGACGAGAACATATCTTACCGAATTGTAAAACAACTTAGTGAAATTTTCCCTGAAAGCGTACATGTCAGTCGAATTGGGGTTTCCTTTCTAATGTATTAGTCACTACTTAATCTGATACACGCACAATGCCCTCTTACCTCTCCCACACCAACCGCCAAGGCTCTACGGCCTATATCAGAGCAACACCTACTGCCAAAGGCGGTATGCGGTACTACATCACCAAAGACCCAAAAGCGGCGGATTTGTTGAAAGAAATGCCGAGCGTGTTTGAGTTTTATGAATATCCGTCGGATGCTCGAATTGTGTTTCGGAAACGAGTACCCTGCAAAATCACAACCTCAGTGCGGCAAATCGTCGAAGATGCCATGCACAACCTGTCGGATATTAAGGATTTTATCGTCGCTGCCGATGGAAATACCATTACCATTTACATCTCTCAGTTTAGCTCCATATCAGGCGAACACGAAAACCCCACCGCTGAAGAAACCCGATTGAGTTGGGGAGGCGAACACGTGGATAGATTTAAACAATACGATGAGTATGTAAGATTTATACTTGTCAATGAAGCAAAGCGCACTTTCCGACTTGAGCGAATTGTGTTTTTAGGCTTTTTCAACCATGACTACGCTGAGTTAGAAACTTCCGACGATTTGGAGTCGTTGGCCGAAATGGTTTGTCAGCACGTCGGTTATCCTACCTATTTTGATTTAGCTCCCAAAGGTTGGGAGGAGTAATAATTTATAAAACCTTACACCCTCCATGCTTACTGCCGAAGAAATCCGCCAAAAAATTGACTACGAAATCATCGTAGATGCCTACGACGAGTACGAAATGAGCTCAGGCTGGCACTGTACTTTTGACGAGACACTCATTTTTCCATTCTATGCTACTGCCCAACTTAAAAAGAAAGACGGAAGTATAGAATCAAAACGAGTAAAAATTGTTGGTTTGCACAGCGATGCAGAAGGTTTCACTGAACAAGATTTCCAACTCAAAATGGAGCAAGGAAATTATCTTGTTCCGATTGAATACTCCAAGCTCAGCAATATCGAAGCCGACGACGAAACACTCGAAATGTTTCAGATTTGGGACTTCTGGGTCAGCGAATACTAATCATTCCCCCTTAAAGTCCTCATACACACTCTTCAAATCCAGTAACACATCCAGCATTTGAGGTTTGTTCTTCCCCAAACGTACCATTATGTGAGAGATTGGCGTTAATTTTGCGGGGTTTTCTACGTTGAGCTTTCATACCATGTCATTTTTGAAATATACACTTCTTTTACTGCTGATCAGTTGTTCACTTTTTGCCCAGCCCAAACGCGAGTTTCGGGGGGTATGGATTGCCAATGTGGGCAATGTTGACTGGCCTTCTCAAAAAGGATTATCGGCGCAGCAACAGCAGCAAGAACTTCGCGATTTACTGGATTTGATTCAATTAAGGGGCCTAAATGCCGTTTTTTTCCAAATTCGCAACGCCTGCGATGCCGTTTATGAGAGCAAACTCGAACCTTGGTCGGAATGGCTAACGGGGCAGCAAGGGCAATCTCCTGGCTACGACCCGCTTACTTTTGCCATTCAAGAATGCCGCAAGCGCAACCTTGAGATTCACGCTTGGATAAACCCCTATCGTGCCGTCACCGATATTCGTCGGGCTTCTCTGGCTCCCAACCACATCGCCAAAACGCACCCTGATGTACTTCTATCCTACGACTCGTTACGTATTCTCGATCCAGGACGACCCGAAGTGCGCAACTTCGTCACCCGCGTGGTCATGGACGTCGTTCGCCGCTACGATGTGGACGGCATTCATTTCGACGATTATTTTTACCCGTATCCCGTTCCTAAAGTAAGCCTCAACGACGAAGCGACTTTCCAAAACTACAGCCGAGGATTTACCAACAAAGCCGATTGGCGACGCGATAACGTCAATTTACTCGTCAAAACGGTATCAGATAGCATCCGCCGCGTCAAACCGTGGATTAAGTTTGGGGTATCCCCTTTTGGTATCTGGCGCAACCGCAGCAGTTCTCCTGAAGGCTCCAATTCTCGCGGCTTTGAAGCTTTTTCGGGCAATTTTTCCGATTCTCGTAAATGGGTGCAAGAAGGCTGGGTGGATTACATTGCCCCGCAAGTGTACTGGAGCATGGGAAGCACGTCGGCCAATTACGCTCAATTGGTGTCGTGGTGGAGTGACAACGTCTCCGAACCTCACCTTTACATTGGTCACGGTGTTTATAAAGTCAATAGTGACCCACATTGGAAACGGCCGCTCGAAGTTCCTAATCAAGTGCGCTACAATCGTTCGTTTGAGAATGTTCATGGCAGTATTTTATTCAGTGCCAAGACCCTGAGAAACAACCCCAACCGCTTTTGTGATGCGCTTTGCCAAGAGGTATATCAAAGCACCGCCTTGGTACCTGCCATGCCTTGGAAAACCCAAGCAGCTCCGCCCACGCCCAAAGAACTCACCGCCAAGCTGAACGATAATAACACAGTAACCCTCACGTGGTCTTTCCCTTATCAATTGACTTCTGAGCGTGATAAAGCCCGCTATTTTGTGGTGTATCGCAGCAGCCAGCAATCGTCAATTGACTTGCGTTCGGCTCAGGCCATCCGAACTATTGTGGTCAAAACGGACGGGGTATCGGCTTTTAGTTTTACCGATAATCAAATAAAACCCAACACCAAGTACAATTACACCGTAAGTGCGTTCAATCGCTTACACAACGAAAGTCAACCCACGGAAGCTATTAGCCTAACGACCAATTCAAAACAGATTGAAACGTCTCCCGAACCTGAGAAGATTATTTTACCATTGGCTACCCAACTCAAAAGCGTACCTGTAGTAGCTAATGCCGAAGAGCCGATGGAAGCCGTTGCGGCCGCCAATGAAGAAGAAGAGGACGAAGAAGAACAAGAAGTAGAAGAAACAAAAGCCCCCGCAAAACCACAAAGCACTTCGGTAGCTTCGACCGAGTCGGATGAGTTTCTTCAAATTTTTCCGAATCCATTTAATCAACAAATCAACATTCGCTACCGCTTGCCCGAAGCCGCCGAAGTGTCGCTTTACGTGTATGATTCTCGCGGAACGCGGGTGGGTGCTTTGGTTGTCAACAAGCAACAAGAGGCTGGTAACTACACCATTCCTTTCAATGTGCAGTTCATGAGTGAAGGCACCTACTACGCCCGACTCATGGCGGGAGAAGTGCAGAAAACCGCCAAAATCACCTTGAAGCATTAGGAATCATTAACAAATCCATCTACAATTTGGGCACCGCTTTGACGTTTTTAGCCCAAACCATCTAATTTTTTACTAACCATGAAACGTTTCGTATTAACAGCCGTTTTGCTTGTATCAAGCCTATCCCTATTTGCTCAAACATCTCCCACCATGGACAAAGACCCCATCAAAAAAATCGAGGTGACAGGCACTGCCGAACTCGAAATCGTTCCCGACGAGCTTTATTTCAGCATTTCGTTGAAAGAATATTTTAAAGACGAAAAAAATCAGAAAGATAAAGTGTCACTCGAAACGCTTGAAAAGCAACTAATTGACGCCGTAAAAAGTGCTGCTTTGCCCAAAGAAAACCTCTCCATCAGTGGCGTAACAGGTTACCGCGAGTGGACGGGCAAGAAAAAGCCGCAGTATTTTTTGGCCGCCAAGCAATTTCAATTGAAGCTTTCAAACGCCAACAATATCAACGACCTCATGGCCAAAGTAGATGACCGTGGCGTCGAGTACGTAAACATGAGTCGGGTAGAGCACTCGAAAAAAGAGGAGTTCCGTCGCCAAGTAAAAATCAACGCGCTCAAAGCTGCTAAGGAGAAAGCAGGCTATTTGTTGGAGTCGATTGGCGAAAAACTGGGCGAAGTACTCGAAATCCACGAAGTAGAAGAAGGTAGCGTCTATCCGATGTACAAACAAGCTCAGTACAACGTACGGATGATGGCCGCCGATGCTATGCCTGAGTCGGGTGGTGGACTTGAATACGAAAAAATTAAGTACAGCTACCGTATGAATGCGACCTTCCGCATTAAATAATTGGTTGTCAATGTTCAACCTACTCCAACCTCCCGAAAGTTCAAAACTTTCGGGAGGTTTTTTTTAGCCTAAATCGGCCTTCCACTCCACGCGCAACACCCGCGCATTGACCCCCAGATCGGCCATAAAATGCATCCAATGAAGCTGCTGAGCCGAAAGATGGTCGGTCGGAGATTTTACTTCTACCAATTCAAGCCCTTGCTCTCCCCACACCATCAAATCGGGAAAACCTCGGGTGTTTTCGCGTAAATTCGTCGCCATTTCGAGCAAAATAGCCCGCAACTGCATCGGGCTGAGGCTTTGGGCAATCAATTTCACCAATTCCAACAAGATGTCGTTCCAATCGACCAGCACGTTCGCAACGCCAAACTTTTCGATAAACGTACTTTCGAGCACTTGGGCAATTTTTTCGTTGGTATCCAACTCCGACAGTCGCTCACGGATTTGAGGTGCACGTTTACGATAAAAATCGGGTTGGTAAAAATCTGACGGCATTCGCTGCAACGGATGATGGATGGCCTGAACGTTGGTGTCGTAAATAATTTCCCAAAAAATAAGCCCAAATAGCCCCCGCCAAGGATAATTTTCGGCATGAACCGCCCCGTAGCCTTTTTCCACAAAATAATCAGCTACCCCTTGCTCCACCCGATACCGATAGCTAATCGGAATCTGTACGCTGCTCGATTCTTGCAGAAACCGCGTGACACTCTTTTTCACCCGTTTTTTGGTGCTCGTAATTTTTTCTTGAAAATCGAGCGCAAAAAAACGTTCGTCAGCGTTTTGGGGGGCATGAGCAATTGCCTCGCACAACGCCATCGCTTCTTCCACAAACCCCATTCGATGCAACAACCGAACCCGACGCTCCCGCGACGGAATTTGGTCGGTCAATTGATACACCGTTAGGGCCTGTTCGGGAAGTTTTTGTCGCTCCAAAAAAGCCCCCACTCGGTTTATTAGCTTGACGTACCCAGGTTGGGCTACGTCGCTGAGCGTTTGCAACGACGCTTGCCAGTTCATAAACCAATCGAAAATTTCTTCGGGCGGAGTGGCTGCTTCCTGAAATTCATAGAATTGCTGCGCTGTCAGCGACACCATAAACTTGTCCTCGGCGTCTTGGCGCGTGGCGAAGCGCGCCGTGTAGGCATCGTCGCGGTAGCGTTCAAAATTCACTTTGCCCAGATCACGCACCACAAACTCCGTCATGTCGGCATGACGATTGCCAAAAAACAAGAACTTCAGCATCATCACCTCCACTTCGTAGCCTACTTTAATCACAGGCTCCTCCAACAATTCGGGGGAATTGATACGCGATACCAATAGCTCAAACGTAAACGTATGACTCAAAAAACGAATCAAATCGGGTTTTTTGAGAGGTTTGAGCGATAACTCGGTCGGAGGAGCTAATTTTATCCATTCGTCTTTGGTAAATAAATTCAGGATTTCGCTGGCATAAGCTTCGTGTTTTACGTCCAAAGACTCAATAAAACCGCGTTCTTCCAGTTCATAAAGCGCCGCAGGAATATCTTCAAGTTCGTTATATTTTAACTTATTAGTTCTAAAAAAAAGTCCTCGCCGATTACTAAACCGCACAAAAAGGCACTGAGCATCCTCCGACAGCGCTCGAAAATCGGCGATAAACTGTTGCTCGGCATCGTTGAGGATTTCTCCGTAAAGTTTTTCCACAAATTCAACCAGAAACAAAAAGTAATCTAGGTAATACTTGGGCGGAAGTTCGACGGGAGATGTGGCTTCGTTGGGTACTAGCGACTCCATTTGTGAGGGGTTGAGTGAGTTACAGTTTCTTTTTTTGGAGGGATTCTTTCAAGCTGATAAAATCGGAAAGAATAAAAATAACGGTCAAAAATGCCAAAACTATTTCGGTCAGCACCGCAATTTTCGCGGGTATAGTAGCAGGAGTAATATCTCCATAACCAAAAAAGGAGAAATTGAGCACACTAAAATATCCAAATTCAAACATCAATTCGTAGTGGCCTAACTCCGGGTCTATTCCTGAAAAACTCTGAACGTTTGCACGGTATAAGCAGTAAAAATCAATGGCGTACGAAAGGGCAATTTGGCTCATGTTAGTGACCATCAAAAACAAAAAACGGTGATAAGGTAAGTTTTGCGCCGTAGCCCGAATCAACTGCTGCGAATTTTCTAGTACAAACCAAGCCGTTTTGCTCAATGAAATTAGAATGACAAATGCCGCAAACCAGTTTCCCGAAAGCCATCCTTGCACAAATACCCAACGCACCAAAAATCCAAGCATTAAAATCGCTAAGTATTCAAATACATTATTGCGGATATTCGACATTGTAGAAGTATGTTTGCCAGTAAAACTGATTAGAATATCAATTTTAAGAACATTTTCGTTAAAATGGTACGAAATTCGCTTTTTAGAGTGAAATCATGCCTAACATGCTATTTGTAATGAAGCCAAATCTTTTTTCTGTTACCTGTTTGCTTATTTATTCATTTACTTACTCGTTTCTTGTTTGTGCTCAGCCGAAAGTTGAAAACTTAGGAAATGCAGTCAATTCTGAATTCAATGAAATTAACCCAGTTATTTCTCCCGATGGTAAGACTTTGTTTTTTGGTCGTGTCAGTCATCCTCAAAATGCCCATGGCTTAGAAGGAAGTCAAGATATCTGGTATTCAGAACTTACTAATAACCAATGGAGTTTGGCAAAGAGGATGGCACAACCTCTCAATAAAGAAGAGTACAATTGCGCATACAGTGTCACCCCCGACGGCAATACATTACTCATCATGGGTGCTTATGACAAGGGTACTTATGAAACACGTGGTTTTTCGTTTAGCAAACGTACAGCCAATGGATGGTCTGCCCCCCAAAAACTTGCTATTCCTGGTTTAGAAAATATGAGCAAAGGAGAATATATGTGTGGATTTTTGTCAACTGATGGCAAAACACTCATTATGGCTTTTAGTGAGAAAAAACGCAGCACTAAAGACGATATTTACGTAAGTTTTCTCCAAAAAAACGGAACGTGGACTAAACCTCAAAGCCTCGGTCCAGATGTAAATATGGATGATTTTACCGAAACAACACCTTTTCTGGCCTCTGATGGAGCTACGCTATATTTTTCTAGCGACCGTACTGGTGGACAGGGAAGCAACGATATTTATTATACAAAACGCATTGATAAAACGTGGAAAAGGTGGTCGAGACCTGTTAATCTTGGGCCAGCTATCAATACCGATGGCTATGATGCTTACTATGCTATTGCGGCAGCGGGTGATTATGCTTACATGGTTTCTAAGAAAAATACGTTGGGAAAAGGGGATATTGTACGTATAAAAGTTAAGTCGGATTCTGATGAACCAAGCACACCTTCGATAGTACCTGCGCCTGATCCTGTAGTGCTAATAAGCGGAAAAGTGCTTGATACAAAAACAGGTAAGCCGATTGATGCTCGAATCATTTATGAAAACTTGGCTGATGGCACTGAGGTAGGAACTGCACAAACTGATCCTCGTACAGGCGAATACAAAATCGTACTTCCCAAAGGGATAAAATACGGAGTTCGTGCAGTAGCCAAAGATTTTATTGCCGAAGCGCAAAATATAGATTTGACGGATTTAAAAGGCGGGTATAAAGAGGTTTCTGGTACAAACTTAACATTAGTGCCCATTGAAGTAAATGCCGTGGGGGTACTCAATAACCTGTTTTTCGATACGGGAAAAGCCGAGGTGCGCCCAGAATCTCACGCCGAGCTTGATCGTATGGTGCTGACTTTCAACGAAAATCCAGGATTGGTACTTGAAATTGGAGGTCATACTGATAATGTCGGTACAGATGCCGCCAACCTTAAACTTTCCCAAGAACGTGCAGATTCTGTACGGGAATATATGATTGGAAAAGGTATCGAACCAGACCGCGTTCAAAGTAAGGGCTATGGAGAAGCAAAGCCCAAAGCAACCAATGATACAGAAGAAGGTCGTCAAACTAACCGTCGGGTAGAATTTAAAGTGTTGAAAAAATAATGGTAGTAGTCAGTAGATTGCAACAGACTGGCTACTACCATTATTACCACTTCTCTATGTCAATATGACGTCGAAAATTGCGTTTTGATGGATTATAAGGAAGATTGATATTTAACTCACGAGCTTTATGGTCATAATGAGCAACGATTTCTTCCGCATTGACATCATTGGGTAAGAATAAGCTACCCAAAGTATGAGGTGTTTTCAAGTTATCCATCCCTTCTGGACGTTCGACAAAAAGCGTTACTAAATGATATACCCACAGCCGATTATCAATTATATCTATTTGGAAACTATCGGCACTTAAGCCTGCAGCTTTTACTCGAACTTCGTAGCCTTCTTTGCCTTGGCTAACGTCTATTACTGTCTCACTCATTCCTCCATTGGTGGTATTGGCATAATCAATAGCACTTAGGATATCTTGCGGAATTTGAATTTTAGCTTTCATGGCGGTTGTTGTTACTTATTATGAATACTCAAACAACATACCAATTCGATTTTAATGACAAATTGACTTATTTTAAAAGCTCTATTTGTCAAAATGGCGCAAAAACGCAACGATTTTATCCATCTGATAAGGCTGTTCACCGTCAATTTCCATCAGATTCGGCAGATTTGCTGGTGGTTGGCCATATTTTAAAAAACTATCCCAGATATGTCCAACATACCAAGCAGGCTCTTCTCCCCAACGCGTATCGGCCGATTTTCGCACCCAAAAAGTCTCTTCTGAAATAATAGTAAAAAAACAAGCATCATACAGGGCATTTAATTCTGTATCTGCAAAAGCTAAAATACCTTCTATGACAATCACATCAAAATCGTTTTTCAAATCAAGAACAACCTTTTTTAGTAATATAAAGTCAATGGAAGCTGGGATTTCCCAATCTGTGTGATCGTGAATTAGGGGGATATCATGCAGGCGCTTTACAAAATCATCCTGATGAAGCGCAATGGCTCGTTTGTTTTGAGAGCGTTCGTGCCAAACCAAGGTTTCAGCCAATGTGGTTTTTCCAGATCTGCTCCGTCCGCCAATACCAATAATCATTGTATCTGTAAGGGTTAAGGCACAAACATAGAATCAATGTACTTTAAAAACAACAAATCCCGACAAATGTCAGGATCGTTGCTTCGGTTTTCAATTGTTGATTAAAATTCTTAGCACTTTAAGTAAACTCACGGGGCTGCAGCCGACCGTCTAAGTCCTCACGGTACACCGTCGCGGCCCGTAGAAAGGACTTTAATATTGGGATGTCAAAGAGTCAATTCTTTCTCTGTTGTAATAGTCAGAACTTCGGTATCTTTCAAACGCACAGCTAAACCAAGCGTTTTGGGGATTTCATAATGGAAGAAAAATTTCATTGTATGAATTTTACTTTCGTAAAAAGCCAACTCATCACCTTCTGGATTCTGAGTAAGCAACGTTTGTCTGGCAACCAAGGCCTGCTTGAGCCACTGCCAGGCAACGATGATAATTCCAAACATTTCCATATACAAAGTCGCATCCATCAAAAATCGCTCAATATCACCCTGCATGGCATATGGCATGAGTGACATTGTCACTTCTTGCAAACGAACCAATTCAGCTTTGAGCATTTTAGCGTAAGCTTTCAAGGCTTCGTGCGTCTCTGCTTCAGCAATAGTTTTGGCCACTTCACCAAAAAGCAATTGAGCGGGTTTGCCCCCTTTCATCGTCATTTTCCGACCCAATAAATCCTGAGACTGAATTCCAGTGGTACCTTCATAAATAGGTGTAATCCGAATATCACGATACAGCTGTTCTAATGGAAAATCTTCTGTAAAACCATAACCTCCAAGTACTTGCAAACCATTACTTACCGCTATCATTCCCATTTCGGTTGGATAGGTTTTGGCAATAGGCGTCAGCAGTTCAAGCATTAGATAATATTTTTCCTTTTCTTCTGGGTCTTCGCTTGCGTGGGCAATGTCAGCACAGCGGGCAGCTTCCATCAATAATGAAAGTGAACCTTCAACCACTGCTTTTTGCAGCAGCAACATCCGCTTGACATCGGGATGCTGAATGATGGGTATTTGCGGGGTATCTAAAGCACCTTTTTCATTCAAACGACGGCTTTGTGGACGTTCCTTCGCGTATTGCAACGAAGCACAATAAGCTGCCGAAGCAATCGCTACTCCCGTCATTCCCACGCCGATACGTGCTTCGTTCATCATTTGAAACATGTAAGAAAGCCCCTTGTGTGGCTCTCCCACTAACCAACCCTGGCAATCATTGCGGTCACCCATGGTGAGGTGCATCGCAGGTACGCCACGTTGTCCCAATTTATGATAAATTCCTGTGGAGGTTACGTCGTTGTCTGCACCGTCGAGACGGTATTTGGGCACAACAAAAAGTGAAATACCTTTCGTCCCCTTCGGTGCACCGTCAATCCGTGCTAACATCAAGTGAATGATATTTTCACATTGGTCATGGTCACCAGCTGATATAAATACTTTTTGTCCTTTTATTAAATAATTGCCATTAGCCTGTGGTGTTGCTGAAGTAGTAATATCCGAAAGTGAACTTCCTGCCTGCGGTTCGGTCAGGGCCATGGTTCCTTGCCATTTGCCCGCGAGCATATTCCCTACATAGGTTTTCTTCAATTCATCGGTTCCAAAGGAGTTAATCAAACCTGCCGCACCGGACGTTAAACCGGTGTACATCATGCCATTATTGGCCGCCATCAGGATAAAGCCTAAACAGGAACTTACCAATTCAGGTAATTGCTGTCCGCCATTTTCAAACGAAAATCCGGTTCCAATCAATCCTGCTTCTCCCAACGCCTTTAAATACTCGCCTATTTTGGGGTGAACCGTTACTTTACCGTTACGAAGTTCCGGCTGATTTCTATCCACATCACGGAAGTACGGAAACATGATATTATCCGCAATTTGAGTGGCGGCATCAATCGTCATGTCAAACGTTTCGCGGTCGTGTGCGCTGTAGTACGGATACTTGGTAAGGTCGGTGGCATTAAATACCTCGTGGAGCAGAAAATTTAGATTTCGACGGCTATAGTACTGGGCCATTGGCGGTAAAGAAGTTTTAGGTATTATGCAAGCATACGGTTTGCAAATATAGGAGGAATTTCATTGAAATAAAAAAGGTGGACTACTAACAACCTCCCTTTCAAGAAAATGGCTCATGTGGGTTGTTAACTTCCTGATAATCTCCCTATTTAGAGTATGTTTTGGAAATAGGCGAGGAAACATTGGGAGTTTGGTAAAATGTTGAATCTTTAGGTTCTCCAACTTAAATCAAGCCCGATGCAAACTAATCTCATTCCCATTGCAACGTAATTCTTTTCTGCTAATCATGCCTGTCAGGCTGGTTTGTAGTCAAGGTAAAAATCACTCAAAAACCTCATTTGTAGCAAGCAAGGCTTTATTTTTCAGAATGGCCGTTAGCAGGTAAAACGTAGTTTGCGTGGTTGAATCGCTTTCGACGCCTTAGTCGTCATTATATTATTGAATGTTAACTATTTCTGTGGAGAACTTTATTCTACTCGTTTTTGATGATTTAATTTTGGCAAAATACTCGCTCAAATAATCCAAACATACTCTAAAATCCAGTTTCATAAAAATTGGTGTCAATCCCAGTCATTTGTCCGAACTTCATCGAAAATTGATACGAGCGGCAGGCTTGACTCATTTGCGAACAGGCTTGACTATTTGCTCGCATACGGGTCCGGCGGTGGCTGCTTTTGAGGAACTGGAAGAATTGAAACGAGTAGGGGTTCACCCGAGCGCCTTTGTATGGGTACATGCTCAAAATGAATCCAATAAAAATCTCTATACCCAAGCTGCTCAAATGGGCGCTTAGGTAAGCCTTGATGGTCTGGGTTGGGGCAACTGGGAAAACTACGCAACATGGATTGACCTGATGAAGTCGAATAGTTTATTGCACCGAGTACTGATTTCTCATGATGCCGGCTGGTACAAACCCAGCGAAACCAATGGCGGGAATTTTGTAGGGTTTACTACCTTTTTTGAAAAGCTATTCCCCATCTTACATCAAAAGGGGGTTAATCAAAAAGACATTGACCAATTGCTCATTATCAATCCTGCCGAAGCATTTAAGATTCAGGTTCGAAAGCTTTAAAAGCCCGGTAATTCTTCCCTAAAAACAACCGTTTGGCCAATTCTTTGACCATTGATACAAATTGACTTTTATTACTTGGTATAACATAGTACCTTTGATTCAACATAACAGCCAAAGAAAATAAAACAGCCTTAAAAACATTTAAATTCATAAAGCCATGACAACGAAACAATTGCACAGAATCCCTTCAGAAAGCAAAATTGGTGGTGTAGCCGCAGGTTTAGCCGACTATTTTGGTATAGATACTACCTTGATGCGTATTTTGTGGATAGCCTCCTTTTTTGCCTTTATCCACGTACCTGTCATCGTTTTTTACATCATTCTGTGGGTCATTATGCCTAAAGGCGTTCGCCAAAACGATAATGCCGTTGAAGTTCATCAAGTGTAAAACTCAAAACCAAATGCAAAAGCCGAGTTCCCACTCGGCTTTTTTTGTTTTGATACCAACAATATAAATTATCGGCTGGTTTGGACACCCAGTTTGTTAACTAACCAACTCGTCATTCGTTCATTTTGTTCGGGGTATGTCCAGTGTCCCGTTTCTAGTGCCAGATACAGTTCTTTGGGGGCTGATATCACATTATAAGAGGCGTACATGGAAGTTGGAGGACATGTTTCATCGTTATACCCCCATGAATAATATCCCGGTACTTTGACTCGACGTGCAAAATTGACTACATCATAATATCCTACCGTAGCAATTTTATCGGGTTTGTTATTGAAAGCAATCCCGTTTTTGTCAAAATAATGTGGCCAACCACCCGCACGACCTTTCAAATACCCCGTTACGTCTGAAAGAGCAGGATAAAAAGCCCCCAACCATTTCACACGGCTATCCAAACCAGCGGTGATAATTGACAACGCCCCCCCTTGACTACCACCCGTTACAGCCAGATTGGAGCCATCGTATTGCGGTAAACTCGTCAGAAAATCATTGGCTCTGACACAACCCAGATAGACCCGTTTGTAATAAAAACGATCACGGTCGTCAAGGTTATAATTTTGGTATCCATTAAAGGCACCTGCTCCAAGCTCAAGATAAATGGAAGGATCCATCGTCACCGGAATGCCGTGAATACCGATTTGAAGAGTAATAATGCCTTTGGAAGCATTGGCGATATCTCCGCCATAGGGACGCACACCTGCACCGGGAACATGCAAAAGTGCTGGGTATTTTCCTTCTTTTTTGGGAACACACAAAATGCCATACAAGCGAGCACCAACGCGAAAATTCTGAATATTGACGTGATAAACATTCACAGTCTCCGTACAACGCTCAGGCAAAAGCGTCATTTTGGCATCCAACGGAATTTTTGCTAAGTCTGTTTTTGCCGTTTGCCAAAATGCATCAAAATCGGCTGGGTTTTCTACCGTTGGTTGAATAGAGAGCGGATCAAAACCAGCGGTGCCGAGGCTTTTGTATTCTTTCCCATCTATTTCGGCAAAAACGATACAGCGAAGAAAACCGCCTGTTTTCATGGTTCCGCCATCCAGCGTAATTATGCCCGTTGGAAGACTAATGGTTTCTTTTTTAACAGGTTCCATTTTCTCGGGCCCGATTTCATAGCGAATGCGGGCGTTTTTGACCGGATTGCCATTTTGTAATACAGAAACGGTAAACTTTACATTTTCTCCTGTTTTATAAGTCCAGTCAAAGTGGTCGGGAGCTACCACCACTTTGTACATTTTTTCGACAGGCTGGGCTAATGCTGCCGAAAAAGTAAGAAGGTAAAAGATAAACAATACATTCTTTTTCATTTGAAACGGGTGTTAAAGTAATTGAGTGATACGCCTTGCTGATAAAAACGGGCGCTTTCAGCGGGACAGTTTTGATATACAAAGCTTTGTAGTGTTCTTTTCTAAGCACATTTTGTATTTTTGCAGTGCTTAATTTTTCAAAATCTGACTCCCATTGCCCAAACCTTCACGTAAAGTAGTCGTATTGCCCGATGCGGGTCCTGAAAATCCCTTTCAATATGAGTTGGTTCGCTACCTTAGTCAGCTGGGTATGACAGTAAACATTGGGAAAAAATATCCGTTGGGCAGTACCTTTCGGGCCTTGCATCAATATCGTCCCGAGGTAATCTATTATGATTGGGTTCACAGTTTTATCCTCGGGAAGTCGCTTTTGTGGAGTTGTATAAAATCACTGATTTTTGTTCTTGAAATTACATACACGCATTTTTTCTATCGGGCAAAAATAGTTCATACGCTCCATAATCTTCAAAATCACGCCCGATTATGGCTTGGGCTGGAAAAAGTGATTTATGGTTTTTTTCTGCGAAATTGTTCTCAAATCCGGGTGTACTCTGAAGAAACAAAAAAGGCCGCAATTGAGCGATTTGGTTTGAAGCCAGAACGAATCAATGTCATTCAGGATTTGCCGTATCATTTGTATTACGAAAACACAATAGGAAAAAGCGAAAGCCGTAAACGGCTAAATTTGACTGAAAAAGACTTTGTTTATCTGTTTTTTGGAGAACTGAAACCCTACAAAGGAATAGACAGTTTACTAAAAGCCTACACAGAAATTGCTCAACCGACGGACCGCCTGATTATTGCAGGAAAAAGTTATGATGCGGCTTATTTTGCGCCTATCAAACAACAGGCCGAAACGATTCCAAGCGTGAGTATATATCATCGTTTTATTGAAGACGAAGAAGTTCAGGTGTTTTTCAATGCGGCCGATGTCATTGTATTGCCTTTTGTTCGGATTGACCATTCGGGCTCGATAGATTTGGCCTTATCTTTCAGTAAGCCTGTTATTACGCTGAAAACGGAGGCAATGAAGAAGTTGCTAAGAAACCAATCTGAGTTGCTGTTTGAAAAATCTGAACAATTGGCAACTTGCCTGAAAAATGCCAAAGAAATTAATCTGGAAGTTATTGGTCAACAAAACTTTAGTATAGCGGATTCAACCAATTACCGAGATATTATGCACTTATTTGAATTATGAAACGAGTCCTGAAAAAATGGATAGGCCAGGGTACAATTGGGCGTTTGAGCGGCTTACGACTACAATTGAAAAGTATTCCCTATCGGTTAGGTAATGACGTAGAATGCCCCATTTGTGGAACTTCCTACAAAACTTTTATGCCTTTTCGCTACCGTAAAAATGCCTATTGTCCTACGTGCAAATCGCTCGAACGTCATCGTTATATTTACCTTACGCTGCGGGACAGACTTGGATTTTATGAAGCTCCACGTAAAAAAGTACTGCACTTTGCACCCGATATTTGTCTAATTCCAAGCATTAAAAAAAATCCTTTTATTGAGTACGTCACTGCCGACTACATGACGTCGTTTACGAGCAGCATTACCGTCAAACCTGATTATGTTATGTCCATTGATGACATTCAATTTGCTGATAATACGTTTGATGTGCTCATTGCGATTGGGATTTTGGTCATGGTGCCCGACGATTCAAAGGCAATGCGGGAGGTATTGCGCGTATTGAAGCCCAACGGTTACGCAATTTTTCACGATCCTATTAATTTGAATATACCGAAATCGTTTTCAGATGCTTCGTTGACCCAAGAAGAAAAACAGAAATTGTATCACGGTCATGACCAACGTTGGTATTACGGTGCCGATTATGCCGACCGACTGCGGACGCAGGGGTTTGAAGTGGAAAATGATACTTACGCCCAACAGATTGACAACAAACGGTACGGCATTTCGCCGGACGAGAAGGTGTATATTGCGAAAAAGAAAGCATGAAAATACTGTTTTGTACCAATGCCTTTGAAAATGTGACCAACGGCCCGGTACGGTTTGCGAATATTATTTTGGAAATCAATGAGTTATTTCCAAACCATGAAATAAGAATTATCACCGAAGATGTTTCTGAAGAGCGTCTGGAAAAGTTGAAGTACGTATATAAAGTCAGAGTCGCTATTCCCCGTTTCCTTAAACCTTTCGGGCAGCTCTTGCGGTGGTTTATTTATTACCGAAAGGTTAAAGAAATAGAAAAAACTTATGATTTTGATGTATTGGTTTTTATTAACTCATTTAATGGTACCTGGGCGAGTTTAGTTTCCCAAAAGCCAACAGTAGGCATGATCAACGATGAAAAGAACATGTTATCCACTTGGCAAAATTTTGAACTAAAACCGCTGTGGACCAAACGGTTTCTCTTCAAACAATTTGAGCGATTATCAGCTCAAAAACATAAATTAGTCATTGCTAATTCAGAGTTTTTGCAAGAAAGAATCAGAAAAATGTATCACTTACCCCCTGAAAAAGTGACTAAACTCTACAAATCTATTCCGTTGGATGATATTAAGTTCAATCCGCATCGGGCATTTGAAACTCCTATTAAAATACTTTTTGTCAAAGCCGATTATTTGGTGGGACAACTGCCTTTGGTGGCCGAAGCGCTTACAAATCTTCCTGAATATCAATTTTTGCTGACGGTAGTTGGACCAGAACCTTGGTTTGAATCGCATTTAAAGTTGTTTTTTGCCTATAGTTCGAATATACAACTTGATTACGTTGGCCCTCAACCGCAGTCGCAGGTGTATGAATATTTACGGAGTCATGATATTTTTTGTGTCCCGTCATATACAGAGGCTTTTGGCGTGGCCAATATAGAAGCATTGGCGCACGGAATTTCAGTAATCAGCTCGCGTGTGGGAGGAATCCCCGAAGTTCTGGACAATGGCAGCAACGGTTGGTTGATTGAATCTGGAAATGTATCGATGCTTTCTATGGCTGTCAGAGAGTGTATACAACACCCCGAACTTCGTCTTCAGAAAGCCCGAAACGGGAGGAATTTTATCCAAAAGTTTTCCAAAGACAAAATGTTACGCAACTTTGTAGAAATGCTTGAATCAGTGACAGGTAAATAACCAGTTGACTGCTTTGACTGAATTTCAAACCTGTAAGCTGTAAACTGTGAACTGAATAATGCAATGGCGTAATGTTTTCCGGAATCAGCAACGTTGGGATTGGCACTTGGTGTTGTTTTTTTTTAATGTGCTATTGGTAGTGTATGGATACGGGTTGAGGGGAGATTCTTTTCAGGCTGCAAAGCTATTCCGAACGGGATTAGTGATTGTTTCCTTAGCAGGTATTTTTTTAGCACAAGGTAAAATCAAGTATATCTTTAATCAAGGTAAAAATTGGGTATTGTACGGATTTGTGGGGTTGAATGTTCTTTTTTTGCCCTTTAGTGTAGAGGTTTCGCGGAGTCTTGGGCGTATATTATCTTGGATTCCCTTTTTAGTTTATACCAATTACTTTATTGTTTATCTTTTCAGATATTATCCAAAAGATGATGCAAAAGTCAAATTATTACAGATTTTCAGCTTAATCTATTTTTATCCGGTAGCTGTCATGTTGCTTACTGGCGTGGCTTTTCAATCAGAAAATGTGTATGGGCAATACGTAGGAGCGTACAAGGCGAACATCATCGGCTGGAGTTGTACAATATTTCTCGTCATGAGTTTTGATTTGTATGCCAATCTATCTATGTCCCTTTGGCTAAGATACCTTTTTTTTCTAACTGCTTTTGTGGTTTTATGGGCGATTGTCCTTACAGGCTCACGTAGTAGCTATGCAGGTCTGGCTCTTTCGGTAGCTGTATTAGTAGTAAGAAGTCAGCGAATTTCGATTTACTTAAAAATAGCAGCAAGTGTATGTATTCTTGCTTTTGCTTATTATATCATTACAAGTCCTGATTCCGTAGTAAACCTTAGGGCAAAATATGCTAATATTCGCCGACAAAGAGGTGAAGTGCGTGTAAAGTTAGCTAAAGAAGCTTTTAAAGTTTTTTCTGAGTATCCCAATGTACTTATTACGGGTTTTGGCTTTGATGGTTTTCGAGCAGGATTAGAGCGGTATGCGGGCGTACGAACTGAACTGGCCTCTCACAATTCTTATTTGGAAGTTTTGTTTTCAGGTGGAATTCTTTGTTTCTTATTCTTTTTAATTTTTTATGTCATCAATGCCTTCCTAAAGTACCTGCGCTTTGATAGTCAATATTTTATTTTTTTACCAGCATTGATGATTATCCCTTATTTTGAGTCAAATCTCAACGCGGGACAGTTTTTATTTTTTCCTTGGATGACATTTATGTTTTATTACATTCATGTCTCCTCTCTGCAATTTCCTGTCGCAGAAATGGCTATTTCAAAGAAAAAAACATGAATTGAGGCATAAAAAAGCAGGAAAATACGGTCTTTTCCTGCTTTTCTTGGTAAGAGGAGATGTTGCTGATAAGAAGGACTCCCTTAAAAGCTTTTTTATTTTGTTTCTTCTTTCGAAGCTTCATCGCTACCGCCAAAAAGACCTTTGATGAAACCTGCTGCTTTTTCAATAGCTTCGCCAGCTTCTTCTTTCAGATCTTCAAACTTTTCCTGTGCTTCAGCAGCCAATTCTTCGGCTTTTATTTTTGCTTCGGCCAAAGCTTCTTCTGCTTCTGCTTTCATTTCTTCAGCTTTAGCACTTGCCTGGGCCTTTAAAGCTTCCACATCTACACTTTGTATTTTTTCAGTAATTTCTCCTTTAAGTTCTTCAAATGTTTCTTTTGCTTCTGCGGCTAATTCCTGCGCTTTTGCTTTGGCTTGTTCGGCTGCATTTTTCAATTGCTCTTCCATGGTTTTTAGTTGGTTTTATGTATTTGTGAAAGAATTTGGCACAAATTTATAAGAAACGTTTGTGCTTTGGTTCGACAAGAATCATTTTAATTTTGAGTTAACATTACGCTATTAAATGTATATTTTTAGGCTACCTTGCATTTAGAAGAATCTCCTATCCTTAGGCTCAGTATCAGCTAACTCTTTGAAGTTGAGTTAGGAATCAATAAATTTGCACTTCTTTTACCTAAGATGGGTATCTAACTCTAAAAATAGCATAATAAAGTGGATATTTTCGAGAAACTACGTAACAACTGGGGGCCAATCGGGGCAGCGGCAAAGGCGCTAAACAGCCACCATTATTTTTCATTTCCAAAGCTGGAAGGAGAAATTGGTCCGCACATGAAATTCAGGGGAATGGATGTCCTCAACTGGAGTTTAAACAACTACCTGGGCTTAGCCAATCACCCCGAAGTTCGCAAAGCAGATGCAGACGCTAGCTCCAAATGGGGATTAGCGTATCCTATGGGTGCTCGTATGATGTCAGGAAATTCAGATTTGCATGAGCTTTTTGAAAAAGAACTGGCTGAATTTGTAGGCAAAAAAGAGGCTTTTCTGCTCAATTATGGCTATCAGGGGGTTATGTCAGTTATAGAATGTATCTGTGACCACCGCGATGTGATTGTCTATGATGCCGAAGCTCATGCTTGTTTGATTGACGGTATCAGACTGCACAAAGCTAAAATGGGTCAGTATTACAAGTTTAACCATAATGATATGGAAAGCTTGGAGAAAAACCTTATTCGAGCTACCAAATTGGCCAATGAAAGAGGGGGAGGTGTATTGGTCATTACCGAAGGCGTATTCGGCATGTCTGGCAAAGTGGGAAGTTTGGATAAAATCGTTGAGCTTAAGCACAAATACAATTTCCGTCTGTTGGTAGATGATGCGCATGGGTTTGGTACCATGGGCGAAAATGGAGGAGGCGTAGGAGAGATGTTTGGCGTATCAAAAGATATTGACCTTTATTTCTCAACCTTTGCAAAATCCATGGCGGCTATTGGTGCATTTGTTGCTGCTGATGATGAAGATATTATCATGTATCTCAAATACAATATGCGTTCGCAAACCTATGCTAAAGCATTACCGATGCCTTATGTAGAAGCTGGACGTAAACGTTTAGAATTAATTAAACAACATCCTGAATTACGTGAAAATCTGTGGAAGATTGTAGATGCTCTTCAAAACGGCCTCAGAGGCCGTGGATTTAACATAGGAGAAACTACTTCGCCTGTAACCCCTGTATTTATGCAGGGGCTGGAAGGAGGACTTCCCGAAGTGACCAACTTGGTACGTGATTTACGCGAGAATATGGGTATTTTCTGCTCCATTATTGTATATCCTGTAATTCCCAAAGGGCAAATTATCTTGCGTATCATTCCAACAGCTGCGCATACG
>JBDHXS010000021.1:0-23185 GCA_039810845.1 Runella sp.
TGTAAATCTTTCGGATCTGTTAGACCATAAAATGCTGGTATGCAAAGCAGTCTATGTAGATTTTTCGTGAACTACCTGCGGTCCCTGTCTTTGGGAAATACGAAATTTTACCAAATCATTAAAATACAGATTTGCCCATAAGGATGTCGCATTTTTGTACATAGGACGCGGAAACAAACTCCTTTGGCAAAAATTACTGAAGAAGTATAATATGCAGGGCATCCATGTTTTTTTGGACGATGAGAAATACGACCGTATTTTCAGAAACGTCGCCGCTAATGAAAAAGAGCCTATTGAGATTCCGAGGTATTTTATCAGCAACCGTCAGAAAATCATCGTGAATCGCGCTGCATTCCGACCCAGTGACCGAGATTCTTTGTATCATCAAATTGACGCAACCTTAGCTAAAAGATAAAAAATTATGACGCTCGAACGTTTCCGCCAAATCGAATTTTGGGTGATTACCGCCCTTGCTGCTTTGTTCTTATTAATCACGCTTGCCACTAATTACCATACTTTTTCACTTGTTTGGACTACTATTGATGCCCTTGAGCAGAACCGTATTTATCATCTTGGTTATGATTGGGGGATGAATGGACTCTGGCCTATTCTGAGTATTTTCCTGACCTTGTATGGCAGTTGGTACGCACTGAATTACGTCATTATTCCACGGTACTGGCCCACTAATCTCAATTTTTTCGCGCTTGGATGGATACTGATTGGTGTTGTTGTACTAACGGGCGCCTGGAGTTATTTGTATTTTTGGGAAGGACTTGATTTTCGACACGATATAAATTATAAAATCATTGGCGCGAAAGTTTGGTCTTCGTTCCGACTCAGAAACTTAGCTTTACTTAGCGGTGGTCTATTCCTGACTTTGTCATTGTACACCCTTCTATCTCAGGCTTACCAATGGGCGCTGCAACAATCAGAAACGACCCCAAACCAAGAAGTTATTAAAGATGGCAGCAGCTTGGCATTCATTGGATTTGTGCTGTGGACTGCTTCTCAAATCACGAACCATTATTTTTTCCTTATCCCCGGTTTGATTTGGATACAAGGTTCATTTCTTCATGCTTATTTGTACCATCACAACCTCCTGAGATGGAGAACGTTTGCTTTTCGTAAAAGTCATGAGAATCGCCAAGCCTTCCTGACCTTGTTAACTACTTTGGCTGTTAGTTTCGGTAGCAGTATCGTTTTGACTTTGTTGTATGATGTGTTTAAAATCAGACGTTCCAGGTACATGTATCTGTCCGGTACTGATGAAGTTTTCGCCTTTTGGATGGTTTCTTGGCTGGGAGCTTTAGCCGTTACATTGATTCGTCAGTTTATGGTGAAACCGCTGGAAACCAATCTCAACCGCAACGTAGCGGAACTCTCAGCCCTACGCGCCCAAATCAATCCGCATTTTTTGTTCAATGCCATGAATACTCTCTATGCCACAGCCATTGAGGAAAAAGCCGACCGGACTTCGCAGGGAATTCAGCAATTGTCGGACATGATGCGGTTTATGATGCACGAAAACAATCAGGACCAGATTGACGTGCAACAGGAAGTGACCTATCTGCGAAATTACATTGACTTACAACGGCTTAGATTAACAGAAACCGATAAACTGGAGTTAAAAGTGGATTTGGACGATACACTTTGCCTGCGAAGTATTGCGCCCATGCTGCTTATACCTTTTGTCGAAAATGCCTTTAAACACGGCATCAGTCTGCGTAATCAATCCTGGATTTACATTAAATTGTACTGCCAACAAGATCAACTTCATTTTTCCGTTTTTAACAGTCTGCACCCGCGCCACGAAGAAGACCCCGAGAAACACTCATCGGGAATTGGTTTGGTCAATGTCCAAAAACGTCTTGAATTGCTCTATCCCAAAAACCATCAGCTTCAGATTCACCGTACCGAAAAAGAGTTTTCGGTACATCTCGTGATTGACCAATCAGCCAAGAAGTCGCGGCGCATATTGTCAAAAATTTCACCGAAACAAATGCCCGTTTGACCGAGAAATCCTCCTGCTTTACCTAATAGGTTTGGTGCCCCCGCAAAAACCATTCACTTTTGCGAGGTCACCAAACCTGTTAACAGCCATGTACAGTATTGAAGCAGTGGGTCTATCACACCAATTCCCCAATGGCGACCGAGCCTTGGATCAAGTGAATATTCGTGTCCGGGAAGGCAGTATTTATGGTTTTCTGGGCCCCAACGGGGCAGGAAAAACCACTACATTACGGCTCCTGTTGGGCCTTCTAAAAAAGCAAAAAGGGAAGATTCAAATGCTTGGAAAGTCATTTGAAGAACACCGCATTGAAATTTTGCAAAACATCGGTTCTCTCATTGAAAGTCCTTCGATGTACAGTCACCTGACGGCCGTCGAAAACCTGACCGTTTGGCAGAAAGTTTACCAATGTCCCAAAAACCGTATCCAGGAGGTGTTGAAACTGGTCGGATTGGCCGATACGGGGCGTAAAAAAGCAGGGCAGTTTTCGTTGGGAATGAAACAACGCCTCGGCATCGCAGCGGCTTTGCTGCACAACCCTACACTCTTGGTATTGGACGAACCTACCAACGGCCTCGACCCAGGCGGCATCATCGAAATGCGGGAATTGCTCCGAACACTCAACAAAAACGAAGGAATTACCATTGTCATTTCCAGTCATTTACTGCCCGAAATCGAAAAACTCGTGACGGATATCGGCATCATCAACAAAGGGAAAATGCTTTTTGAAGGTCCGCTCCATGAATTGATGCGGCGACAGCAGGAAGCCTCTTATCTTGCTTTTGAAACCAACAACACCGCCGCCGCTCTCCAACTCATTCAAAGTCATCACGTTGAAGCATATCTTCAAGACGAAAAAATTATCTTGCCCCACCTGCCTAAACCATCTATTGCCCGACTCAATCAAGTTTTGGTACAAAACAGCATTGAAGTGTACGGCATTGCTACTGTAACCAATGACTTGGAAAGCATTTTCATGAACCTAACCAACGACAATTAACATGCATTTCATCTATAGCATTCAGAGCGAGTGGCTCAAAACCAGACGCAGTTTAGCTTCTTGGTTAGTAATTGTCGGCGGCTTTTTTATTCCCGTTATTCTGTTATCGGCTCGTCTTCTTTATCCCGATAATACGCAAAAAGCCAACCTATCGCCCCAGTTTTGGGAAGGGATATTGCAACAAAGTTGGCAACTGATGGCCATTTTTCTTTTACCGATGGGCGTTATTTTAGCGACGAGCCTGATTACTCAAATCGAATTTAAAAACAATACATGGAAGCAATTACACACGACTCCGCAGCGCATGAGCACTATCTTTTGGAGCAAACTGGGCGTTATCTTGTTTATGATGCTTCAGTTTTTTCTTTTGTTCAATATCGGCATATACTTGTCGGGCATCCTTCCAGCTTTATTGCTGAAGCAGGTAGACCTACCCAAAGAGACCTTCCCGTGGCTAACGTATTTAAAAACAAGCGGTTATTTTTTTGTCGATTGTTTGCCGATTGTAGCCTTACAATACTTGGTTAGTCTCCAATTTCGTAATTTTTTAGTGCCTTTGGGAGTAGGTATCGGTATGTTAGTGGCTGCGCTTTTTGCGGTGCAGTGGAAATACGGCTACATTTTTCCTTTCACTTACTGCCTGTCCAATTTCTTTTTGCTCAGAGGTGCCGAATTAAAAGAGCTCCGACACATCAATATTCATATTTGGGCATTGGGTTATTTCAGCGTTTTTACTTTGACAAGCTATGTGCTTTATTTGACAAAAAAAGAAAAAGGGTAAGGATGAAAAAGCGGAGAAAATGAGGAAAATCGTTGTCATTTCGCTGCACGCGAGCTATTGGTTGTTGTATCTTTTACTGATGCTGCTAATCTTAGTTTGTCTCTATATCGGATCAAATTTGAAAAAGGAGCCTTTTTTCAGCAATTTTCGCTTTGAACTCTTTTTCTTGGCCTTTGCTGTTCTGCCGGCCGTGTTGGGGTTTTACAGTTTTTACACTATTCTTTTTGACCGTTTTCTCATTCGACGCAAAATTCTGCTGTTGTTTGTGTTCGGAGGGCTGACGGCCCTCGTCAGCAGCCTTATCAGCGCGTTGGCCATCTCCATTTTACATTCTTTCCGTATCGGTCCTGGTGTTTTTAATGATGGCTTTTCCGCTTCTATTCCAATTATCATCGTTATTGCCATCATCGCTATGCTTAATGGAGCGATTGGCTTGATCATGAAAGGGTTTATTCGCTGGTACGAGGAACTCAAATTGAAAGAAGAATTGACACGCAAAAATTTTGAAATGGAATTGGCTTTGGTCAAATCACAAATTAGCCCTCATTTTTTGTTCAATACGCTCAACAATATTGATGTTTTGATTACCAAAAATGCCGAGAAAGCCTCTTCGTATCTCAATCAATTGTCTGATATTATGCGGTTTATGTTGTATGAAACCAAAACGGCAAAGATACTGCTCAGCAAAGAATTGGCCTACGTTCAAAAGTACATCGAGCTGCAAAAGATACGAACAGCCAATCCTGATTTTGTGTGTTTCAGCGTAGAAGGTGAAACTACCTATGACTACATTGCGCCGATGGTACTGATTCCGTTTGTGGAAAACGCCTTCAAACACGCCGCTAACGTCAGAAATGGGAACGTTATCCAAATTAAAGTTTGGGTAAAAAAGGGTGCTATCGGATTTGAATGCGAAAACAAATTTCAGGAGTCAATCGAAAAATCGGAGCACGGAGGCTTGGGGAACGAATTGATAAAGAAACGATTGGAGTTGTTGTATGCTGATCGACATAGGTTGGAAATCATCAAAAAAGACGATATTTACAAGGTCAAATTGCTTATTTATCGCAATGAAAATTAGCTGCATTATTGTCGAAGACGAGCCGCTTGCGCTTGAAAGAGCGCAGGGATATGTTCAAAAACTTCCTTTTCTGTATTTATCGGCCACTTTCGACAATGCGATGGAAGCGTTGAGTTTTCTGAAACGTAATCCGGTGGATCTGGTATTTCTGGACATTCATTTGGGCGATATTTCGGGAATTCAATTGTTGGAAACGGGAACTATTAAGAGTCAGGTGATTCTGACCACTGCCTATTATGAATATGCGCTCAAAGGATTTGATTTAAAAGTGACAGATTATTTGCTCAAACCCTACACTTTTGAGCGATTTGTGCAGGCAGTCGACAGAGTCCAAAATCTTCTGTCCAAATCGGAAATACCTTCAGCCAAGCCTTTCATTTTCGTGAAAACCGAATACCGTTTGGAGAAAATTCTGCTGGACGACCTCCTGTTCATCGAAGGCAAAGGAGACTATTTGCAGATTCATACGCCTTTCAAAAAAATAATGACACTCCAAACTTTTGCCGAATTTGAACAAACCCTACCGCCCAACGTTGTTTGCCGCGTTCACAAATCGTACATGGTGGCGGTGGCAAAAATTGATTCGATTGAAAAAGACCGTATCCGCATCCGAGAGTCGTTGATACCGATTTCAGAAAGCTACAAACAGGCGTTTTTTGCAGCCATACAGTAACTTGTACCTCAAACAATATGGTCCTAACCCCCATTTTCAGCCCATTTGTCGGGCGGTTCGTCACAGATTTTGCATAGGCAGCTTGGGGATGAATTACTTTGTGGAAATTAGAAACCAATAATTTCTTAATTTTAACTGTTCATAAACCAGTTAAATGGATGATTGCTATAGCCATAGACGACGAACCCAAAGCCCTTGACATTGTACGGATTTTTGCCCAGAAAGTGCCTTTTTTGGAGCTTAAAGCTACTTTCCAAGACGCTTTTGAAGCATTGGATTTTCTCCAAAAAGAAGCGGTGGATTTGATTTTTCTGGACATTAAAATGCCGGATATTTCGGGTCTTGAATTTTTAAAAGTACTCTCCAACCCTCCTTTGGTCATTTTTACAACTGCCTACGCTGAGCACGCCGTGCAGAGTTACGATTTTGATACGGTTGATTACCTGCTTAAGCCTTTTGCCCTCAGCCGATTTTTAAAGGCTTGTACCAAAGCCAACGAGGTGCTGAAATTCAAAGTTGGGGCTATGGAAGAAGAAAGTAAACGTCAGTCGGTTGGAAACGGGGGAGCAACGCCAGCTGCATTGGAAAGCATCTTTGTTAAAAACAGCTATGAGCAGGTACGGGTGATGTTGGATGATATTTTGTTTTTGGAAGCAGGAGGGAATTATGTGGTCTTTGTGACGAAACTACAAAAAATTGCCTCCCGCATGACGATGAGCGAAGCTGAAAAGTTATTACCCCAAGAACGCTTTGTACGAATCCACCGCTCGTATATCGTAGCCAAAGACAAAATTGAACGATTTGACCGCTATGAAGTCTGTATTCAACAACAACTCATTCCTATTGGAGCCAATTATAGCACTTCGCAATTGATATAAACTCAACTCTCCTCCTATTTTACAAAACAGAGCTTGCCGTGGCCAGTGTCTCCACTGACCACTTCCTTTCAGCCTAAATTTCTTTCTTACAAGTAGTAAAAATGCAGTGAAAGTTTGTAAATTTCTACCCAAATTATTCCTATCAAACCTAACCTTTTACTACAATGAAAACTTTAAAAATCAATTATTTGGCGGTATTGGCTGCTGCGGTGGTTACTTTTATTTTAGGTGCTGCCTGGTACATCGGTTTCAGCGAGTCCTGGATGAAATTAGCGGGGCTCACCGAAGCCCAAATCCAATCGAGCGGAGGTGGAGGGTCTGCTTATATCATCAGTTTTATCACCTATATTTTGGGAGCCTATGCTTTAGCTGTTTTGTTCAAATCCATGAACATCAGTACGGCTCAAACGGGTGCCATGACCGGTGCACTGATTGGTGCCCTGATTGTGGGTGGTAATATTTTTACCAACAATGCCTATGAATTAAAACCCATTGGATTATCTATCCTGAATGCTGGATTCAGTGCTATAAGCGGCGCGGCGATGGGGGCAATTTTGGGCGGCTGGAAGAAGTACCAATAAACGAATATTAAAAGAACTGTAAAAAAGCGTCAGTCGGTTTAGAACCGACCGACGCTTTTTTTATTATTATTGCAGAAAATCCATAACCCCCTTAACACATGTCTAAACTTTCTTCCCAAAATTCTCTTTTTGGACTTCCTGTCATTGTAGCTGCCTTGGGCTATTTTGTTGATATTTATGATTTGCTATTATTTGGCATTGTACGCGTACCTAGTCTAAAAGATTTGGGACTAAATGAGCAGGAAGTATCAGCAATTGGCGCTTCTATCATCAACTGGCAAATGGGCGGATTGCTCCTTGGAGGTATTTTGTGGGGTGTATTGGGCGACAAGAAAGGACGACTTTCTGTGCTTTTTGGGTCAATTATTACCTATTCCGTTGCCAACGTACTGTGCGGTTTTATACAAGATACCTCTTTTATGACCGCCACTGATTTGTACAAATACCTCCGTTTTATTGCAGGCATCGGTTTGGCAGGTGAGTTGGGAGCAGGTATTACCTTAGTTTCAGAAATCCTTCCTAAAGAACTGCGTGCCATTGGAACGTCACTGGTAGCAGGCATTGGTCTTTTAGGAGCAGTGGTTGCGTATTTTACCGTCGAAATTTTTGGCGATTGGCGCATTGCTTACTTTGTCGGTGGCGGCTTAGGTTTTGGTCTTCTTTTGCTCCGCGTCGGTGTGATTGAGTCGGGGATGTTCACGGATTTATCTAACCAAAAACACCTTGTTAAAGGTGATTTTTTTTCGTTTTTCACCAATTGGGAGCGATTTAAACGATATATGAAATGTATCGGAATTGGTCTTCCTACTTGGTTTGTGATTGGTATTTTGGCCACTTTTAGCAATGAATTTGGTAAAGCATTTGGCATAGCCGAACCCATAAAACCAGGACTGGCCATTATGTGGTGTTATGTAGGACTCGCCGTAGGTGACCTTTCCAGTGGTTTTATAAGTCATTATTTTCATTCACGCAAAAAAGCCGTAGCAGTATTGATGGCCTTTGCGGGGGTATTTAGTATAATTTACCTCTTTGCAGGCGTAAAAACTGCTTTTATTTTGTATAGCCTTTGTGTATTAATGGGCTTTGGAATTGGGTATTGGGCCATGTTTGTAACGATTGGCGCTGAACAATTTGGCACTAATCTGAGGGCTACGGCTGCCACAACCGTGCCTAACATGGTTCGGGGAATGGTAATTATTATGACCACGCTTTTTACTGGGTTTAAAACAGGCTCATTAGATGTGTTTGGGTGGTTTCAGCTTACCGTACCACAACTGGGTGTGATTGGCGCAGGAACTTTGGTTGGGGTTTTAAGTTACTTTTTAGGGTTTTATTCTACCCTTACCGTTCCCGAAACCCATGGCAAAGACCTTGATTTTGTAGAAGAATGAAATACCGCGCTCTTTTTACCTTGCCTGTCATTGTATCGGCCTTGGGCTTTTTTGTAGATGTGTACGACTTGCTGATTTTCAGCATTGTACGCATTCCAAGTTTACAATCTTTGGGCTATTCTGAAGAAGAAGTATCAAAAATTGGCACTTTTATTTTCAATTGTCAACAAGCGGGTTTACTCATAGGAGGGATTTTATGGGGAGTAATAGGCGACAAAAGAGGGCGACTTTCGGTTTTGTTTGGCTCTATCATTACCTATTCTCTCGCCAATATTGCCTGTGGTTTTGTAGAAGAACCTAATACCTATGCATTATTACGCTTTGTGGCAGGGATGGGTTTATCTGGTGAGATTGGCGCAGCCATGACACTCGTCACAGAGATTATTCCTAAAGAAATACGAAGCCTTGGCCCTACATTAGTGGCAGGGGTTGGGTATTTAGGAGCAGGAGTTGCCTATTTTACGCAGGAATGGTTTGACTGGCGCACCGCTTATTTTGTAGGTGGAGGAATGGGGCTTTTGTTACTATTACTACGTATTAGCGTTTTTGAATCTGGCTTATTTTTAGAACTGAAAGAGCAAAAAATCAGCCGAGGGAACTACTTCTATTTTTTCAGCAGTTGGTCGCGCTTTATCAAATATTTTCGTTGTGTTATGATTGGTGTACCTACTTGGTTTGTGGTTGGAATCTTAGGCACTTTCGGGAATGAATTTGGAAAGGCGCTCGGTATTGTCGAAACCATTTCTCCCGGCAAATGTGTGATGTTCATCTACTTGGGCCTTACGGCAGGTGATTTTTTCAGTGGTCCCCTAAGCCAATGGCTACACTCGCGACGTAAAGCTATTATATATTTAATGTTTGCTGGAGCTATTTGTGCGGGAACTTACCTCTATGGCGGAATTACTTCACCGACAACACTGTACATTATTTGCTTTGTATCAGGGATTTGTACAGGTTATATTGGGCTTTACCTCATGATGGTAGCCGAACTCTACGGCACGAATCTCCGCGCAACTGCCACTACATCAGTTCCAAGTATTGTGCGTGGCATGGCTATTCCAATGACACTTGCTTTTCAAGGTTTTAAGCCTACTTTTGGGGCATTAGGTGGAGCAGCAATTTTAGGAGTTATTTGCTATGGATTGGCATTTCTCTCCCTCACTAAAACTGACGAGACATTTGGGAAAGAATTAGATTTTGTGGAAAAATAAAAAAGAGTGTCGAATTACGAATGCAAAATGTCGAATTAAGCTTACACTCGACATTCTGCATTCTAACTTCGCAATTACACTTGGCATTACCGTAGGCTCACTTCGCCATATTTTGATACAATCTTCACTTTAGTACCACTACCTTTACCGAATTTGCCAACGTACTGTTTCGTCATCCGGGGGCCACGGTGGTTGTCGTCTTTACGGTCATCATCATTTTGGCTAAAAGATACCTTACGATCATTAGGATATTTAAAACCGCCATAACTGACTGTTACGTCGAAATTACATTCATTATTTTCCATGGGAATTACCACTGAAGAATAATTGGCCTGAATATCCACATTATCAGCTGATTCGTTAAGTTGGTCAATCCGAAAACCACCTGAAAAGCTAAGTTTGATTTTGCTGGAACCTTTCAAAGTTCCAATTCGCCCCCCCGAATAACTGATGTTACCATCCAAGGTTTCAACCTCACCTATTTTCATTTTTCCAAACTTATTATTGAGTATTATATTCTCTGCTTTGTCAAGCTCAAGAGTAGAATAAGCAATCTCAAGGTTACCATTGAGCATTTGTTGGATTTCAGCCTTTCCATACGACACGTCAATATCGTTTTTATTGCCTACCAAATCAGTTGCCATAAAGGTTCCATATTTAGAAACTACAGCCAAAGGAGCGCGAAAAACGGGGATATTGGTGTTACCGAAGCGGTTTTTAACCGTCAAAGGTGTGTTTTTGGGCATCGAAACGCTATAATCAATCTGCACAAAATTTTTCTCATTATTGTTACTCTTCCAACTCCAGTTTGAGTTATTGGATTTGTTGATAATAGTACGAATGCTGATTTGATTTCCATCTTTTTTATCCTCAATTACCACCCCATCTAAGTATTCCTTGGCGCGGTCGTCGCTATTGGCATTGGCGGTAATACTGATGTCCACCCGAATCTCATTTTTATCCCAAAGGTTGATTTTTACCTGCCCAAACTGATTGTCAAGCATTAAGTTATCTTTGGCAGTTACGTCATAAATCTTAATGACCGATTTTTTCTTCTCAATGTTGCCGTACTCTCCCGCACGGACAATAAAGGTAAAAAAGATACCTATAACGATTAACAGACAACTGTTAACCTTATATGAGTTTATGGTTTGCATGGTTATTTTTGTTTTTGATACGTTGGATGATATCCAACTGTTGGTTCAGTAAATCAATCTGCCATTGCAGGTTTTGGATCATGGCCTGAATTACGACTTCCTGATTGGGGTTCTTGGGAAGGTCAGATTTCAGGTTTTGGTATGAGCGCTCAAGCTGATCCAATTCTACTGCAAATTCTTTATAAAGTGCAGGATCGCTTTCCGTCATTTGACGAAGCTCCGTACGTTTGGTATCTATTAACTGGGTGTATTGGCTCACCTGTTTGGCAAAACTGGGATCTGCCAATGCTACTTCGGGAGTCTCCGTTATTCCGTAATTTTGATTAATACGATAACCAAACCAGCCCAACCCTACAATGAGGGCAATGGAAGCCGCAATGCGCCAATTCAGATTTTTCCCAATTTTAGTAAAAAACGGATTATAACTACCCCCATTTTGATAATCCTCATGGACAATTTGATGGAGTTTTTCCTCGTTGGAAGCTATATCAGCAGATTTTATTTTATCAGTATTTTCACTGACAATCTCGCTTGCTTTAGGCAATTTTTCACTCAACCGATTCCAAAGGTCATCAGAAGGCTCATGCACATCAAATGCCTCGCGGTTGTCTCTGACGAATCGTTGCAATTTATCTTTCATTTCCTTAATATTTGGTGCGGAGTATTGAAAGTTATGTATTGGGTAGTTTAAAGTTTATACTACTCACTACTCACTACTCACTACTCACTACTAATTTTTCAATAATTCTAATAACTTCTTTTTACCTCTCATGTACTGTGTTCGAGATGTACTTTCGCTGATGTTGAGGATTTCGCCTATTTCTTCGTGGTCGTAGCCCTCAAATAAGTACAGAGATAATACAATTCGGTAACCTTCAGGCAATTGTTCCATACACCGACGAACCCGCTCTACGTCCATTTGAATGCCTTCTTCGTCAAACGACTCAGTATCAGCAATGTCGTGGTCGTCGTCACCGTAGCCATAGCCTTCGATGTCAACAAGTTCCATTTTACGTTGGCGGAGGTGATTAATGGCTTTGTTGACCACCACCTGCTTCAGCCACGCCCCAAACGTGGACTGCCCCTTGAACGTATGTAAATTGCAAAAAGCATCCAAAAATGCTTCTTGCAACACATCTTCGGCCTCCCCTATATGGTTGACCACCCGCATACACACGTTCATCATGGATTTAGAATAAAGCTTATACAATTCGTATTGTGCTTTTCGTTCTCCCTGTTTGCAGCGTTCGACGAGTTCGACGTGTTTGTCTATGTATAGTTTAGATTCCAAAGGCTGTAATTTCGAGTTAATGACAAATACAAGCTGAGAAATGTTGCATGACTTTGAAAAAATATTGTATAAACTAAGATTTTACCGAGTTTTGAGGGATACAGGCGGTGTATTTACACCGCAAAATCTATCAAATCTACGCAAAATCCTAAAATCAATTGGCTAACTTTGGCACAAATGAAGTGAAGTATGGTCAGAATCTATTATCGGGAAGGCAAACACATCAAGCGGGAAACCGATGTGCGCGAAATTGGGCACTTGAAAGGGATATTGTGGATTGATTTGCAGTCGCCCTCGCAGGAAGAAGAAGAATGGGTAGAAACCAAGTGCGATATTAGTTTTCAAACCCCACAAGAAATTGTAGAGATTGAGAGCAGTTCGCGGTATTTTGAGCAAAACAACACCATCAACGCCAACTCTAACTTCTTAAAAATCAACACAGATGGCTATGCTATTTATCCCGTTTCTATTATGATTCGAGGAGGAATGTTGTTTACCTATCGAAACGGCGATTCCAAAACCTTTGCTGATACTGTACGGAAAATGAAAGTGAGTCAAGAAACTTTTCAAAGTGGTGTTGATATGCTCTTGCTCTTGCTCGAAACCCGCATTGAAAGCGATGCGGATGTGCTGGAGGGGCTTTCGCGTGAAATTAGCAATCTTAGTAAAGACCTTAACCGTGAGCAAAAAGCCAAACAAGAAATGCTACTGAAAATCAATATGATGCAAGAAAACACGATGCTGCTTCGTGAAACCATCATTGACAAACAACGCGTTTTATCGGGTATTTTGCGCAGTCAATTCTTTCCCGATGACCGCAAAGAACGTTTACGGATTGTATTGAAAGACATTACTTCTCTACTCGAATACAGCACTTTCAATTTTGAGCGATTGGAGTATCTTCAAAATACATTTATGGGTTTGATTAATTTGGAGCAAAACCAGATTATTAAGATCTTCACCGTCTTTACTATCATTTTCATGCCCCCTACGCTCATTGCGGGAGTTTTTGGCATGAATTATACCATTTTGCCGACCAGTACACACCAATATGGATTTTGGTTTTCCTTGCTTTTAATGGCTTCTTCTATGGCCGGAATGTGGTTTTTCTTTAAACGAAAGCATTGGATATAAACTAAACTTTGACAACAGATTTATTATCAGCTAACTTTAACAATAAATCTGTTGTCAAAAAACACAGTCATCTATCAGAACTATCTACCTATCTGCCAAAATAGGTAAATAGTAGATTGTCATTTTTTGATGAATAAATGCCCATTATCTTCGTGGTTTCAATATCAATCTTTCTCTTAAAAGTAAATAACCATGATAAAGCTGATTCTTTCCCTCCACTTACTTTTGATAAGCACTTTTGCTTTTTTTAGTTTGAATCCGTCGCAGCCTACAACCACTGCTTCAGAAATTACAATTTGTCATTCCATACCCGAAGAAAGCACCGTACTCCCAGAAATTACACCAAACGACCCAACCAAGATTTATTCGATGCCGCTTTTAGCCAAAACCGCCAAAGGAGAAGTAATGCTATCGTGGACAGAAAAAGATGCGCAGGGAATGATTTCTTTCTGTGTTGCTTTTTCAAAAGACAATGGCAGAACTTTCTCCGAAAAGAAAACCATTTATAGCGGAACAGGCATCGGCAACAGCCGTATGATGCGTGCCAAAGTGCTTTCTAAAAAAGACGGAAGTTTTGTGGCTATATTTACCAATCGTGGCGAAGCAGCGGCAGGAGCTTCATCAGGGCGCGGCGGTGGTCGTTCGTCTAATATCGTTTATTGCGTTTCAAAAGATGGAGGGTCAACTTGGACAGCCCCACAACCCGTTGACTCTGACCCAAAACAGGGCATCGTAAGAGGGTTTTTTGATGCAGTAGTGATGTCAAATGACGAAATTGCAGTAGCGTACCTGAAAGATGTTGCGAATAGTACCAAACACGAGGAAAGAGATTTGCGCTTAGTGGTTTCAAAAAATGGCGTAATGCAGCCCGAAAAACTCATTGACCCTGTGGTATGCGACTGCTGCCCTATCAATCTGTTTGTTGATGCACAAGGAGCGTTGAATATCATCTACCGCGACAACAACGACAATATCAGAGACATGGCAAAGATGGTTTCGACCGACAATGCTGCCACTTTCTCAGCATCACAAATCTTATACAACGACGGTTGGAAAATCATGGGCTGCCCTCACAGTGGTGCAGTGTCAAGTACAACCGATAAAGGAACCTTGATTTCATGGTTTTCAGGTACGGAAAACGAAAAAGGAATTCGATTGACAACTCACAATGGTAAAAAACTATTGATTATCAACGACCCTTCGGCCAAAAATCAGGCTTTGGTAAGCGGTACACAAGCTTCAGTATTGCTTTGGGAGCAAAATAAAGCCGAAGATGGCTTTTCGCAAATCGCTTTCCGCAAAATAAACAACGGCAAAGTATCTGAAACAGCTTGGATAGAGGAATCTTTAAATGGAACAAACGCTGTTGGGTTGTCCATTGGTAATCAAATGCTTGTGGCTTATGAAGTAAAACAAGCCAATGGTAAAAATAGCTTAAAAGTGAGTACTGTTGCTTTGTAAAAATAACCTCTAACCACTTTTCAAACCATGCTAAAGAAAATCTTGCTCGGCTTGGGAGCAGTATTGGTAATCATCCAATTTATTCGCCCCGAAAAAAATCTCTCTGATGACCAAACGTATGCGGTTTCGACCAAATACGCCGTGCCCGACAATGTAAAAAGTATCTTGAAAGTAGCCTGTGACGATTGCCATAGCAACAAAACTGAGTATCCGTGGTATTCCAATGTACAGCCTGTAGCTTGGTTTTTGGATCATCACGTTACCGATGGAAAACGTCATTTGAATTTTTCCAATTTTACGTCTCGCCCTATTGCCTATCAAAACCACAAATTTGAGGAAACCATTGAGATGATCAAAGAAGGTGAAATGCCACTTCCTTCTTACACTTATTTTGGACTTCATTCGGGAGCCGAATTGACCGAAGAGCAAAAACAAACCCTTATCAACTGGGCACAAACCAACATGGATTCTCTGAAAGCCCAATATCCTGCCGATAGCCTTGTGATGCGCCGTCCACAAGGGACACCACCGAGCAAATAACTGAATTAACCTGGATTTTTCAATATCTAAACACCATGAAGGATCCCAAAATATTACTTCCTAAGATTTGACAAATCCCTCTAATATGCTTTTTAATCTACTTATTTTCATTGGTGCTTTGACGTTGTTGCTGACAGCTGCAAGATATTTTACTAATTCTGCCGAAAGTATCGGGCTTTGGCTTAAACTCCCAGCTTTTGTCATTGGAATCTTTATTGTAGGTATTGGCACTTCGCTACCCGAACTAGTATCAGGTATATTGTCTGTCAATCAGGGTGCTTCTGAAATCGTATCGGGTAATATAATAGGTGCCAATATCTCAAATATTCTGCTGGTAACGGGATTTGCCGTAGCTATCAATCGAAAATCTATTGCCTTGACCAGTGCTTACATTTATATTGATTTACATTTTCTATTGGGGGCATTTTTTACGTTTTGTATGATTGCCTATGATGGAGTGATTACATTTGGAGAAGCCTCTATTGGTATTCTGATATTTGGAATTTATGCTGTGTATCTTATCAGAGGTGGAGTAAAAGATGAAACAGCGCCTGTGCAAGCGACCAGCCAGTTTCCAGTCAAAGCATTGGGTTTATTACTACTTTCGGCAGTGGGTATCTATTTTGGAGCTGACTATACTGTACAATCAATCAGCGACATAGCTACCTCATTAAGCATTCCCAAATCTATCATTGCACTTACTATCCTATCTCTTGGAACTACATTGCCTGAATTGGCGGTGAATATTTCTGCTATCAAACAAGGTAAGGCTGAAATGGCGATTGGAAATGTACTGGGGTCTTGTGTATTTAACACCTTGGTGATTCCTGCGGTGACTTCGGCCGTTGGAGTGGTTGGAGTACCTGCAGTATTGTTGTCTTTTTCATTACCTGTTATGGCTGCTTGTGGGCTTTTGTTTTACTTGCTTGCGCAGGATAAACGTATATCAGTTTGGGAGGGATTGATGTTGGTGATGATTTATCTCCTTTTTGTATTAAAAATTGCGAATGTTTAAGTGCTAAAGAACGAATAGGCCGCCTGAGCGGTTAATAGTCGTCTGTTAACTGCGACCCATCTCTGCGGCTATTCGCTCAAAATCAGCAAATTACACCAAAGAAAACACCTTTTGCCTTACTAATTAAAAAAGACAAAGCGTAAGAGTATTGCTTTCTTACGCTTTGTCTTTTAGAAAACTTGCTGTAAAACCATTGGATGTTTATCCCAAAATTTTCGCCAACACCATGCTTTGAAGCGTTCTATCTGTTCACTGGTTAGGTTTTTAAGGGCTTTTTTGAGCTCTTTTTCAAATAAAATAGGCGAAAAGCTAACCTTTTTCAAAATCAATTGGCAGTATTCTCGTATTCTGATTCTCCTCTTTTTAGTCATCTTACAAATTGTTTTGTGGTTAATTCCACTGCAAAATAGGCCTAGAATACTTAAAAAGTGGTGAAAATAGTCTTAAAAATTACTTAAAAAATTATACAAATTCAAATAATGAGTATGATCTTCATAGTTAAATATAAATAGCCCCCAATCTAGTAATATCTAAGAATTGAGGGCTATAAAAAAATTATCAGTCTCTATTTTGTTTTAGTAAAACAAGGCTTTAGCATGTTTTTGAGTCTTGAAAACGGTTTTAAGACCATTGAACCCAATAGTGAAGCAATTAAGTTTTATTTTGTATTTTCCCAATATGAGCTTACCAATCATTATTGGCCATTAGCCAATTGCTGTCTTTTAAGACATAAAACCGCTGGTTGTCCATTAACTCCAAAAACTCTTTTATGCAACTGATAAAGTAGTCACGGGTCTTAATAAACTTAAAACACTATCAAAAAAGATAGCAAAATTCGGTGGTATGAACTGTGTCTGTAATGCAGACAGAAAACCGATAATTATTTGCACCGCATCGGCGGTATGATTTTACAAACAGTTAGGCTTGATAACCTATTAACTATTTGTAGAAGTGCTTTTATTGTTTTACCCCATTGATAATGACGAACATATTGGATGATTAGAAAACATACTTATTTTCTGTAATCATCGCATCAGCAACACGACGACGGGCAGTTTTGATATTGAATGGCTCAATTTTCGTAAAGCGTTTCAAGCCCATGAGCATGACACGAAGTTCATCGCCTTCTGCAAACGACATAATCGCCGATTTTCCTGCGCTGTTTATTTTCTCAACGGCTTCGTGTAAATAGCACATTGCCAAGTCTTTTTGCAACGCACAAGCCGTTTCTCCTTTGATACCAACAAGCTTTTCAGTACGTAGAATTGCCGATTCTGCCGCATAAATCTCGATGGCCATATCCGCTACATTCATCAAGATTTCTTGCTCTTCCGAAAGTTTCATCATAAACTTCTGCACCGCTGCACCTGCAACCATCAATGCCGCTTTTTTCAAATTTTTGATTACTTTCTTTTCAGCAGCAAAAGGTGTTTCATCTTCGGTAATACTAAAATCAGGAATCGACATGATTTCTTTAGCAACTGCCATTGCGGGACCCATCAAGTCAACTTCACCTTTCATGGCGCGTTTCAAAAGCATATCTACCGTCAACATACGGTTTATTTCGTTGGTGCCTTCAAAGATGCGATTGATACGGGCATCGCGATACGCACGATCCATAGGTGCATCGGCCGAAAAGCCCATACCTCCATATACTTGCACACCTTCATCTACCACATAATCAAGCACTTCAGAGCCGTGTACTTTCATCATAGCACATTCAATGGCAAACTGTTCCAAGGCTTTCAGTTTGGCTTCAGCATCTGACAATCCTTTTTCTTTTAAGTCCTCAATAGCATCGTCAATGTTTTGACCTGCACGATAAGAAGCCGATTCGGAAGCGTATAATTTTACTGCCATTTCACCTAATTTGTGCTTAATCGCCCCAAACGTACTAATAGCAATGCCAAATTGTTTACGTTCGTTGGCATATTGAACGGCCTGCGTGGTCACTTGTTTCGCCCCACCTACCGCTGCTACTGCCAATTTGATACGGCCGATATTGAGAATATTAACAGCAATCTTAAATCCGTTTCCACGGTCAGAAAGCATATTTTCAACGGGAACGTGGCAATCATTAAAAAAAATCTGACGTGTGTCAGAGCCTTTGATACCCATCTTATGTTCTGGCTCATTCATCGTAATACCGCCATAGGTTTTTTCTACGATAAAGGCTGTCAAATTCTTATCTGTTTTTCCACCTTCGTCAATTTTGGCAAAAACAATAAATACGTCAGCAAATCCGCCATTAGTTATCCACATCTTTTGCCCGTTGAGGACATAATTTTTGCCATCTTCACTCAAAACTGCTTTGGTTTTACCTGAGTTGGCATCTGACCCCGAATCTGGCTCGGTCAGGCAATAGGCAGCTTTCCACTCACCCGAAGCAAGTTTGGGAAGATAATGTGATTTTTGGTCTTCGTTTCCATAGTATAAAATAGGCAATGTACCGATTCCCGTATGTGCCGACAGGGCCACCGAAAAAGAATGACCAGCTCCCGTAGCTTCCGCGACAAGCATAGAAGTATTAAAGCTCATTCCAAACCCGCCGTATTCTTCGGGAACCGCTGTACCCAAAAGTCCTAACTCACCAGCTTTGTCCATCAATGAAGCCATCAAATCGGGCGATTTCGCTTTGTCTATTTCTTCTACACGCGGCCAAATTTCAGTAGCCAAAAAATCACGGCACGACTGAGCAATCATCAGCTGCTCTTCGGTAAATTCTTCTGGAATAAATACTTGAGAAGCATCCGTGTCTTTAATGAGGAATTCTCCTCCTTTAATACTGGCACGATTTTCTATAGTTGTCATGGTTATTAGGAATTTTTGTATTGTTCTGCTTGCATACAAAATTAGAGCAAACAAAAATAGTATGCAAGCATACTATTAAAAATTTTATAGCTTGAATCATTATCTTTGTAAAAAATTTGTGATGCTTTTAAACGCAGTACAAAAGCATTAGAGTAAATATGACCGAAACACTTACTATATCTCCCGAAGTACTTGCCAAGTACGAGATTGTAATTGGCTTAGAAGTACACTGTCAGTTACAGACCCAAACCAAAATTTTTGCGGCTGACGCCAACCAATTTGGCAGCAAGCCCAATACCAATATCAGTGTAATTACGCTAGCACACCCAGGAACGTTACCTAAGCTCAACACAAAAGCCATTGAGTATGCCGTTCGGATGGGGATTGCGTGCGGGTGCGAAATCACCCGCCACACGATTTTTGACCGTAAAAACTACTTTTATCCCGACCTACCTAAAGGCTATCAACTTTCGCAAGATAAAAAACCGATTTGCATAGGCGGCGGAATACCCGTTATGTTTAAGGATAAAAGTGGAAAATCCGTTGAAAAAACGGTGCTAATACACCACATACACTTAGAGGAAGATGCGGGCAAATCAGTCCATGACGGTGCTTTGACTGATACATTATTGGATTACAACCGCGCCGGAACGCCTTTGATTGAGATGGTTACGGATCCTTGCATTGGTTCTGCGGAAGAAGCGGGAGCGTTTTTAACAGCCGTTCGGCAGTTGGTTCGCTTTATTGATATTTGTGACGGTAATATGGAAGAGGGGTCGTTGCGTTGCGATTTAAACGTTTCGGTTCGTTTAAAAGGTGCTTCTGCTTTGGGAACAAAAGTAGAGGTCAAAAATATGAACTCGATTCGGAACGTAATGAAGGCTGTAGAAACAGAATTTCGTCGGCAGGTGGAAATGGTAGAAAATGGCGAAGTTATCTTGCAGGAAACCCGCATGTTTGACCCCGAAACGGGTGAAACCTCTGGAATGCGCATGAAAGAGACGATGAACGATTATCGTTACTTCCCCGAACCTGATTTGGCTCCTGTGTTTATTTCGGATGAATGGATGGCCAAAATTCAAGATGAAATGCCTCCCTTACCACGCCATCTATTTGAGCGATTTACGACAAAATATGGACTTTCGGCAGGCCACACGACTACCCTGACCGATACCAAAGAGATAGCTTTGTATTTTGAAACATTGGGTAAACAAACAGGAAATTATCAAGCCGCTGCCAATTGGGTCTTAGGACCTGTCAAAACGTATTTGAACGAAAATTCTGATAAGACAGCCGACCAATTTCCTCTTTCTCCCGCTCAATTGGCAGAAGTAATAAAATTGGTGGAAAGCAATCAGGTAAGTCATTCGACGGCTTCACAGAAGCTTTTGCCGATTTTACTCGAAAACCCAACGCAAAATCCGCTGGAAGTAGCCCAACAAAACAATTGGCTACAAAACAGTGATGCCAGCGCTTTGGAGGAAATTGTCGATGAAGTATTGACAGCGATGGCTGATAAAGTAAAGGAATTTAAAAAAGGCAAAAAAGGGCTTATGGGGCTTTTTGTAGGAGAAGTAATAAAAAAATCCAAAGGCAGTGCCGACCCGAAAGTTGTTAACCAATTGTTGGCAAAGAAATTAGGATAAACTACGTGACAGTCAGTTCAAAACTGACCGTCACTTCACTAATTTTTAACGATGAAAAGAGTAATTGGTCTTGGCGGTATCTTTTTCAAATCAAAAGACCCTGCGGCGCTTCGTGAATGGTATCGTACACATTTAGGCATCACTGCCGAAGAATGGGGTTCGCAGTTTTTTCCCAAACAATTGGAAGAAGCTAATCTGGACGCTTATCAGGTATGGAGCCCTTTCAAAGAAAGCACTTCGTACTTCGCACCCAGTGAGCAATCGTTCATGGTCAATTTTATTGTAGAAGACCTTTATGCCCTCTTGACAGAATTACGCAAAGAAGGTGTTCATGTTTTTGAGAAAATCGAAGATACAGAATTTGGAAAATTTGGCTGGATTCTCGACCCCGACGGCACTAAAATAGAGCTCTGGCAACCGCCTCTCAAACAATAATCGGTTTGAAACCAACTGTTGTTCCTAATCTACAAATCTGCAAAGGAATCATATACTATTTCTCATTGTCAGTCGTTTACAATTTAATAAACCACGACTGCACCATGAAAAAACTCTTTACGCTCGCTTTTTTATTAAGTCTGCTTCAAGCTGCTTATGCTACCCACCTTATTGGTGGTGAAATTCAAGTCTCGCGTGTTTCTTCTCAAAGTCTTACTTACCAATTTAAGGTCAACCTTTACATGGATGACGCCAATGGCGCATTGGCTGGTGAGGGGCAAAATCAAATAACGATTTGTGTGGGTGAGGGAGGAAAAACCATCGTTGCAAAGCGTTTAGTAAGAATAAAAGTGACATCCTCCGTTTCTTTAAATATTTATGGTGAATCATTTACTTACGCCACTCCTGCTACTTACACTGTTTCTGTTGCCATTGAAAATCGAAATGGTAACTTAGCCAATTTCATGTCTGCCAATACGCCTTTTTATGTCCAAACTACATTTGCAACCAATGTTGTGAATAACACTCCTGTGTTAAATTCACCTATGGGTACTAAAATGGCTTATTCCAAACAAATTTTTAACGATAATATAAACGCAGTGGATACAGAAGGAGATAGCTTGGTCTATCGCGTGGCTGCAAGTAAGCAAGGACAGTCAAGCACTTGCACCGTCAAAAATATCACTGACTACCGCTATCCAAACGAAGTAACCCGAGAAGGCGTTTTTCAAATCAACTCAGAAATGGGCGAACTTACATGGAACGCTCCAGTGCAAGTAGGCAGCTATGCGTATGTCATTATTATAGAAGAATGGCGAGATGGTGTCCTCATCAGTGAAACCCAAAGGGAGGTAACTTTACAGGTAATAGACCAAGGTGGAGACCCTGTTATCATTCCACCTTTTGAATATCCGGGTAGCAAATTGATTACAGCTATACAACCTGATTCAAGAGAAATTTTACAGATTTTTCCTTCTCCCGCACAAAACAGAGTAAAAGTTTCTTATTCTACATCTAGGCCTGTTAAAGCTCTTTTTCAACTTATAGATATAAAAGGAAAAATCGTGGATGAACATCAGGAAACCGAACGGCATCTGACTCACAGCCACGATTTTAACGTAGGAGATTTACCACAGGGAGTATATCTTGTCAGAACAATAGCCGACAAAACCATCACTGGTAAATTTATAAAAGACTAATTTTCTCAAGCATTTTTTACCAAGTCCACCAACGTTTCAATCCAAATTGGACTGTCGTTGAGACTTTCGACGAGTTGCCAGTGCTTACCACCTGTTTCTTCAAATAACTCTTTGTATTCTTCGCCCACTTCGATAGTGGTTTCGAGACAATCGGCCACAAAAGCGGGCGAAAACGCCAAAACGCTTTTTATTCCTTTTGCTGACAACTCCTTAATAACGTCGTCAGTGTAGGGTTTTACCCAAGGATTTTTACCCAAACGTGACTGAAAACTGGTGATGTACTTTCCTTCGGGAATATCCAGGGCTTTGACCAACAAACGGGTTGTTTCAAAACATTGGGCGCGGTAGCAATGCTGGTTCATGGCATGGAGTGACCCACAGCATTCACCGAATTGACAAACCTTGCCGGTTATATCTCCTTTCGTAATCTGCCGTTCGGGCAAGCCGTGGTAGCTAAACAGAAAAAAGTCATAGTCGTGTTTAGCGATGTATTTCTTCGCATTTTGGACAAACCCTTCGATAAATTTGGGATGCTTTACAAACTGATTGACAAATCGAAGCTGAGGCATCACCTGCCATTTTGCCAATACGCGCATTACTTCTTCATATACCGAGCCCGTAGAAGCGGAAGCATATTGGGGAAAAAACGGAACGACTACAATCTCCGTCAATCCCATTTTTTGAAAAGCAGCTAACCCAGCCTCAATGCTTGGGTTTTGATAACGCATTGCCAATTTAACAACGTATTTGCCTCCCAAGCTATCCTGTAATCATTTTTCAACCGATTCGCCATATATCTTCAAAGGTGACCCTTCGGGCAACCATAACTCCTTATACACTTTCGCCGATTTAGGAGCACGAAAAGGAGCAATGATAAAATTGACCAACATAA
>JBDHXS010000022.1:0-22863 GCA_039810845.1 Runella sp.
CAAAGGCTTTGAAATGGGAGATTACTACGCTGATTTAATTGTCGAAAATACTGTGATTATTGAATTAAAAGCCGCCGAAGCGTTGGCAATGGAGCATGCAGCTCAACTCACCAATTACCTTAGAGCAACAGATAAAGAAGTCGGACTATTGCTTAATTTTGGCAAAAAACCAGAGTTTAAACGAAAGATTTTCGAAAATCGCTTCAAAACAAATTTCAAAACCTAATCCGTTCAAATCTGTCAAACCCGTTCAATCCGCGTTCTATAAAAAACAAATAAATGACTGTCATTGAAGAGTACTTAGAAAAGTGTAAAAACATTTTACAAACCATTGAAAATCAACAGCCCCAAATCCAAACGGCAGCTCAGTGGTTTGCCAAATCTATTTTGGCTGGACGCATGGTTCACGTATTTGGCAGCGGACACAGCCGTATCATGGTCGAAGAAATGTGGCCACGCTATGGGTCATTTGCGGGTTTCAATCCCATCGTAGAGCTATCGCTCACGTTTCACAACCTCGTAGTGGGTGCCAACGGACAACGGCAAGCTATGTTTCTGGAAAATGTCCCTGGTTTTGCCGAGCGCATCCTGCGAAATTTCGACTTGTCTCATCAAGATACGGCCTTGGTTATTTCCTCATCAGGTACCAATATTGTTCCCGTAGAAATGGCCGAAATTTTTCAACAACGTGGTATCAAAGTCGTAGCTTTGGTCACGAGTCAACACTCGGCAGCCAGCTCATCAAAGCGTGTTGATGGTAAAAAACTAACTGACTTTGCCGATTTAGTATTAGACACTGGCGCGCCTGTGGGCGATGCAATGGTGTATGTTCCAGAGCTGGATACGCCCGTTGCGCCCGGTTCTACCGTTGGTGGTGCCACCCTCATCAACTGCCTCAAAGCCGAAACTGCGCGACTCCTCACCGAGGCAGGTCACCCGCCCAAAGTGTTGAGTGCAGCGGCAGTCGTTGGAGCCCAACGCGCCGTCGAACTCTTTGAGGCCGCCTACGACGAACACGCCCACCGCATTGCTAAAATGTACGAAAAAGTAGGTATATCCAGTTACGTAAGTAATTCATTTTAAAGATGATGACTATTAAAATTCGCTCCATTATCCGCTCCGACGAATCAGGCATTTGGGAAATTATCGAGCCCGTTATCAAGTCTGGCGATACCTACATGTATGCCCCCGACTCCTCCCGCGAAAAGATGATGTCTATTTGGTTTGACCCCGAAAAATTCACTTACGTGGCCGAGATAGAAGACAAAATTGTAGCTACATTTTTTTTGAAGGCCAACCAACCCGACTTAGGCAGCCACGTAGTTAATGCAGGCTACATGGTTCACCCCGACTTTCGTGGACGCGGCATTGCCGAACAAATGTGTCGTTATTCGCTGGAAGAAGCCCGAAAACTGGGTTTTAAAGCCATGCAATTTAACTGTGTCATTGCTACCAATGAAGTAGCCGTACGGCTTTGGCAAAAATGCGGTTTTCAAATTATAGGCACACTCCCCAAAGCTTACCAACACCAAACGCTTGGCTTGGTAGATGCCCACGTCATGTATCAGTGGCTATGATGCAAAAACCGCACACAGGTCTGACAAACGTCTGACCCGAACCACCAAACTGTAAATCCTAAACCTAAAAACCACAAACTGTAAACATAGAACCATGCAACCTATCCCCATAAAAACCACCGTAGTAGGCTCTATGCCGTTTCCAGGTTGGCTCGAATTTGCCAGTATGAACCTTGACAAATTTGGTCCTGCCGACATCGCCGAGATGATTGACGATGCCGTTGTCGCTGCTGTTCACGACCAAGTAGCGGCAGGACTCGACGTCATTACGGACGGCGAACAAACCCGTTTGGATTTCAATTTGTCGTTTTACGGGTTTATCAAAGGTATTCAGAACGACAGTTCCGAAACCCGCAAATATGGCCCGCCTGCCCACGACCAACGCGGCAAAAACAGCATTGTAGAGCCACTCACTGCTCCTAAAGGTTTGGGGGTAGTAGAAGAATACAAACGCCTCAAGCGTCTCGCGCCCGAAGGGCAAATGATAAAAATGTCCATTCCTGGGCCTTATACACTATCGGGGCGGCTCAATCCGGGTGGTTTTTACAAAGACCGATGGGAAGTAACCGAGGCTATTTTGCCGTTGGTTCGCAAAGAGATCGAAGAGTTGGTAGCTCTTGGAGTCCCCGAGATTTGTGTGGATGAACCCTCCATGAGCTGCTACGCCTACCGCGAAGACACCAAACGTTTTGTGGATATTTTCAACCGTACCGTAGCACCAGGCGTTGGCAAAACGCGCCTTTCCATGCACCTCTGTTTTGGCAATTATAAAGGACGCTCGGTAGGGAAAAAGACCATTGCCCCCATGCTTCCCGATTTTATGGACATGACCGTGGACGAACTTCATTCTGAAATGACCGTTTTAAACTTCACCGATGTGCATCTGTTGGAACGTTTTGCCGAAAAAATGGACGTTGCCGTCGGGGTCATTGACGTAAAGAGTTACTATATCGAAACCGCCGAAGATGTAGCCGAGCGCATCCGCAAAGTATTGCCCTTCGTACCTGCCGAGAAGCTCGCCGTAGCTCCCGACTGCGGCATGAGCCAAACCGCCCGCTGGGCCACCAAACAAAAACTAAAAGCCATGTGCGACGGGGCTAAGTTAGTGAGGAATGAATTATAAATACTTATGGTAAAAGCTGTCTGATAGAACCCAATGACAGCTTTTATTTCCGACTTACAAACCGACTCCCTTTAACATAAAAACGGTATGGCAAATCAGCACCCTGGGTGATACCGATTCGGGTAGTAGTCACTATTTCAAATACTTCTTCTTTTTGGGGCGGCAAAACCGAAAGAGTCCCTGTGATTAGGGAACTGCCGTTGTGTTGTACTATCGAAATCCCCATCGCTTGTACCAATTTGGCAGGACCATTGCATAAATGTCGGGGGTCGAATGAAGAATGTCGAATCTCTTTCAAGTTCCTTCGCTTTTCCATGAGTTCAATTCCCTCTGTTGGTTCTAACGCCCGAATCAACACAGCTTCCCCTCGTCCCTCTTCTGCACTGACGATATTAACGCAGTAGTGCATTCCGTAAATCTGATACACATAAACTATCCCTGCAGAACCAAACATGGCGGCGTTGCGCTTTGTTTTCTTTCGGTAGGCGTGGCAGGCAGGGTCGTCAGTAAGATAAGCTTCGGTTTCTACAATCATGCCTGCGGTTGTTCCTTGGTCACTTTCGTGCATTAGCACACCGCCAAGCAACCTCTGGGCAAGTGTCAACGTATCGTATTGGTGATAAAAATGTTGCGTGAAACGTTCCATGTATATCTTAGATAAAAACAAAAATAATTGACAGGTAGTTGGTTACGAGGGTAGAATTATGGTTAAATTTGATTTTTTAGAAAAATAACAAACCATACGCTTCTTTGTTGGGTTTTTGTTCTTACTTTTTCTCGGCTTGTCTTCAGCCGAAGCCCAGCGCATTTACGGTGGTCAAATAGACCGCCGTATTATGGATACTTCCAATCCCAAACCTTACTCTTACGGGGTCGGTTGTACTTTTTTTACCGACAAAGCAGGCTACGATGCCTTACCCTCCAAACTCCGTTTTGGTGTTTACCGAAAAAAAGACAACCTGTTGATGCAAGAATATTTTGCCGACAAAAGCACTGAAGTAAGCGGAAGTAACTCGGCCACCTCTTGTGATAAAAGCAGCAAAACTGACTATTTGTTTGTCAGGTACAACTATAACTTAACGCTCAAGCCTCAAGACTTTTCTGACACGGATGGCTATTATATCGTCAACGCACCCGTAGGGCCACGCAACCCCACCGACAACGTAGTCTCTTCCGATATTGTACTTTATCATTGGTTTTCGCCTGCGTACTTATGGGAGTATTTTGAACCTACCGAAGCAGGCAAAACCACCCCTCAATGGGTTCCTGATTCCTACAATTATTTCTGTGCCAATTCTGAAAGCAATTTTAGCTTACAGGTAGCCTCTGTACCCCTCAAAACAGGGCTTACACGAAATAATTTTAACCTTGTTATTAGTAACACAGCCCCTCTAACGGGCAGTACTGGGAGCGTTCCTTATCGCAAAATAGACTGGAAATCAGGCTTTTCGGAATCTCAAATGCTTCCTGGCACTAACTTTAACTTACCCCCCCTACCACCTAATATATTTGGCAGTCAAGGAATCACCAACATCGTTATCTCGGCCAAACCTACTCGTACGGGCGTTTTTTCTGTCGGCTTTTTGTTGCAACACAGCCGTTCGGGGGTAAAATTGAGTGAAACCTACCGCGAATACCAGATTGAGGTAGAAGACTGCCTTACTCCTCCCCCCGCCAATATCCGCATTAGCGAAGTCAATCGCCCTAATGTACCCGCTTCGGCAGTGGTTTGCGAAGGAAAATCAGTACAGCTCAACGCAGGGGCAAATGAGCCAAACGTAACGTATGAATGGAAGAAAGATGGGGTTATTCTTAGTGGTAAAAAAGATTCAGTATTGGTCGTAAATCAACAAGGTAGTTACATTCTTACGCTAAAGAAAAAAGGGGCATGCAGCGCCATTGAGTCTATTCCCAAGGCCATTACCGTTGTAGCCAACCCTACTGTCACTACGACCACCGCTACTACCGACAACTTCATTTGCCCCAATAAGCCACTCGCAGTGAGTGCTTTACCTTCTGATAAAAATGTAAAATATCAATGGTTGCGCGACAGCATACCCCTCCCCAACGCCAATGCGGCCTCCTACAACATCACCCAAACAGGTAGCTATGCTGTCGTAGTAACCGATGTTAACGGTTGCATTGGTCAGTCGAAACCATTTGAAATTAAGGTATTTACGGCGGCCAATATTAACTTGCAAGCCATTCCCAACAAATGTAGTGATGATACTGCCTCGGTGTTGTTGATAGGTACACCGCAAGGCGGGACTTTTTCGGGAAAAGGCGTATCGAATGGTAAATTTGTCCCCGCAGTGGCGGGGGCAGGACTCCACGAAATTATTTATACCCTCAAAGACGACAATTCGTGTATCAATGGCACAGCCAAACAATCTGCCGAAGTATGGGCGATTCCTACGATTGATTTAGGCCCCGACCAAGATATTTCTCAAAATACCAGGGTACAACTCAACACGGGTGGAAATGTAGGCGCAAAATATACCTATCAGTGGAGTCCACCTACTGATTTGGATAACCCAACCAGTGCCACCCCTTTTGCATCGCCCGACAAAACCACTACTTATTCGCTCAAAATTACGGACACCAATGGGTGTTTCAATCGCGACAGTATTACGATTGGTCTCATTAGAGGTGTACACATTCCAGATGTATTTACTCCCAACGGCGATGGACACAACGATACTTGGGAAATAAGGGGGTTGGAAGAGTTCACATCGTCTCAAATTGTGGTGTATGACCGATGGGGACATGCTATTTTTGAGACAGATCAAACAAAAAAAGCCAAATTTGACGGCACCTACAACGGTACGGCCTTACCAACAGGTAGCTATGCTTACGTTATCCAAACCTTCCCCAACGGGCATTCGCACCAAGGCAAACTGTTGATTATGAGGTAGTTTGTCCATTATCTGATATCCGCTATCCGTTTTTGCATCTTCTATTTTCCATTTCAGCAAAGGCTACCCCGCCGTTATCCGTTATCCATTTTCCGTTTTCCAATCACCATTAAGACAACAGAGCCAAAATATCGTCTTTTGACAGTGATTTTACAAAGCTTTCTTCGTTGGTAATGAGGTTGTTGAAGAGTTTTTGTTTGCTTCGTTGCAGTTCCAAAATCTTTTCCTCCACCGAGTTTTTGGTGATAAACTTGTACGTAAAAACTGTTTTTTGTTGGCCAATACGGTGAGCACGGTCAGTAGCCTGGGCCTCAATGGCAGGATTCCACCACGGGTCTAAGATAAAGACATAATCGGCGGCAGTTAGATTAAGCCCCACGCCCCCTGCTTTGAGCGAAATCAAGAAAATTTGGATGGACTCGTCTTGCTGAAAAAGAACAACTTGCGATTGACGATTGGTAGTAGAGCCATCCAAATAAGCATAACGTATGTTCTTTTCTTGCAAGAGTTGCTGAAGAATACCCAGATGTCGAACAAACTGACTAAATATCAACACTTTGTGTCGGCCACTGATGAGTTCGTCTAATCTTGTCTGAATTTCTTCCAACTTACCCGATTCGCCTTCGTAGTTTTCATCAATCATACGGGGATGATTGGCCAATTGGCGCAGCTTGGTCAACCCTTGCAATACTACTACTTGCGATTTGGCAATACCATCATTTTCAATGTGTTCTAAAATAAAATTGCGATAATACGACTTTGTTTCTTCGTAGCGTTTTTCTTGCTCTTCGGTCATGTCGCAATAATGCACACTCTCTACCTTGGGAGGTAAATCCAAAGCCACTTGCGACTTATGTCGTCGCAGTAGAAACGGCTTAATGAGGGCGTAGAGTTTGCGGGTTTTCTGCTCATCGTTTTGTTTCTCAATAGGCACCTGAAAATGCGACCGAAAGTACGATTGACTTCCTAAAAGCCCAGGGTTGGTAAAAGTCATCTGTGTCCACAAGTCCATGGTGGTATTTTCGAGAGGCGTACCCGTCAGAATCAAGCGATGACGCGACTCCAACTGCATCACCGCCTTGGTGACGTGCGAGCTGGGATTTTTAATGGCCTGCGACTCGTCCAAAATGATATAATTGAAGCGGTAATATTTCAGCAAATCCACGTCAATTCTAAGGATGCCATAAGAGGTCAAAATCAAATCATACCCATCAAAGCGCTGAATATCTTTGTCGCGGTTTGAGCCTGTATAAACCAGCACTTTAAGCTGTGGGGTAAATTTTTTGGCTTCCAGTTCCCAGTTGTACAGCAGCGACGTAGGCATCACCAACAACGAAGGTTCTGCTATTTCTGCTTCTTTTTGGTGTTGCAGCATCGCCAAGGTTGTCACAGTCTTACCCAAGCCCATGTCGTCGGCTAAACACCCGCCAAAGCGATAGCTACTCAAAAAATTAAGCCAATCGTAGCCCGCTTTTTGGTAGGGGCGCAGTGTTCCTACAAAACCCTTGGGCAAAGGCTGCTCATCTATTTCACTAAAATCGCGGAGTTGGGCCAATTTGCGGTTCATCACCACCGTGGCAAGGCTATCTTCGGCATACTCTTGCACCAAAGCAAGGTGATGTTTTTTAAGCGTGAGCTGCTCACTATCCGCATCGTATTCGGCAAAAGCAAACAGTTCAGAATATTTGGTCAACCACGTTTCAGGAATAACGGCCACTTCTCCATTGGGGAGCACAAACTCCTTTTTCCGCGCCAGAATCAAGTTTCGGAGTTTAATAAACGGAATTTCAAACGTGCCAAATCGTACCCTCGCATACACATCAAACCAGTCGTGGGTTTCCTGAAAAGAAATATCAATAGACGAATAGCCCAAAAAGTAACGTTTACTATTTTCTTTATTTTGTTGGAGCAATACGCCTGCTTCTTGCAATTGAAAATGTTTCGACTGTATCCACTCAAACGCCTCATTTTTAGGCAAAACACACCTCCCTTGCCCAATATTCAATCCAAGTTCTTTCAAAAACAGTATCTTATCTTTTTCGATCTTCAGGTTACGGCGTACTTTATGAAATAAATAGCTATCTCCCTTTTTTTCTAAGCTGACATTGGCGTGAGCAGCAAAACTATCGAACTTAAAATTAAAGTTTCCGTAGCGAAAAGACAACTCAAAAACTACCTGTGTTTGATCATTTTCGGCTACTTCGGTGATAGAATTTTGAGTATTAAAAAGTGTAGAAACCGTGTGTGCAGATAAACTATTTTCCGAAATATTCAGCACAGGAATAAGTTCGGCGGTTTCGTATTTGATTTCAAACCCCTGAGCAAAAACTTCATACGTTGATACCAATGGCGCCACAAACCGCTGATAATACTGCTCTTCCACATTTCTTGGGATAATAATATGATTTTTGGTTAGAAACGGACGAATTTTCTTTCCTTCTACCACTTTATCAAAATGGTATAACTTATCTTCAACAATAAGCCAAGCAGGCTCATCGCATACTAAAAAGGCATTTTTATGGCGAATCTGAAGACGTTCATTGTTGTACTTTAATATGGGGAAGTAATGGGTATTTTCTTCGTTTCGTACAAAATGAAAATACACCTTTGCACGGTCAGGCATTCGTTGTATGGGCATCCAAGCAGGATTGTTGTCATTGCCCATGATATATATACGTTTTCCGTGTAATCGTTGCAGTATATCAGCTTTCAACCCTTCAATATAGCCTGTAATAACCTCTTGCAGCAGTTTATCACCTTTTTGAGCATCATACACTTTTAGAAAAAAATCGAAGGCTGAAAGTTTTTTCGGGTTAAATTTCTTGAGAATAGTGTCCTGCTGAATCGCTTCGATAGCTTTTACCAACTCAAAATCGTCTGTATCCAATCCTGTTGCAAACTCTTTTATATTTTTTGTTGAAACGATTTGATTCAACAATGTTAGCTCTCCCTTACTGTTGATTTGAACTACGTAAGATCCGAACAAATAGCCTAAATATTCGTGCTGAAACAAAGAATAAACAACCGTAAAAGGCTGACTGGTAGACACTTTCATAAATATCAGAAGAACGGATAAAACCTATTGAAAAGAAGTAATCATACCTTAATAAGGTAAGTACACTTTTCGAACGCTTACAAAGATACTAACCGCAATGAAAATAGCAAATGTCATGTAAAAGCATAAAAAAAGCGGCCAAAGCCGCTTCCAATATTCATCATAGGTTTTTAGCGAGAAAAGTCTTTATTGCTGATGCTATAAATATAACGCAAATATCGGTAAAATTTTCACCAATTAATTATCCCCTTTTTTCCATCATTTGTTCTATTTTAACATTTTGCTCATATTTACATCCCTTTTTACGACAATCAGGCATGAAAACTGAGTACGAAAACATCACCCCCGACCGCGGCAGTTCATTTAGAGTATTGAGATGGCGTTCGCATGAAGACCGTTTTTTCTGGCATCAACACCCCGAGTATGAGATTGTCTATATCCATAAAGGTTCGGGAAAACGGCATATTGGTCAGCATCTGTCGCACTTTGAGGAAGGCGAACTGATGTTTATTGGTCCTAATATTCCTCACCTTAATTTTGGTTATGGAGCCGAAAGCGAGCATGAAGAAATTGTAATACAGTTAAGAGATGATTTTCTGGGAGAAGCCTTTCTTCAAAGTCCCGAACTCCATGAAGTAAAACGCTTGTTTGAACTTTCCAAGCAAGGATTAAATTTTTACGGTAAAACCCGTCAGCAAGTAGCCGCTCAAATGCTCAAGCTACCCCATTTAGGTCATTTTGACCGGCTTATTCAACTACTACTTATCTTGCAGGCGTTGGCCACCACCAAAGAATACAACCTCCTCAAAATAAGTGGATTAAGCTATGAACATAGCCATAGAGAAGAAGCCAGGATTCGTCAGATTTATGCGTATGTCGAAAAAAATTATCAGCAAGAGATTGATTTACAAACTATCGCCGATTTGGCGAATCTTACGGTTCCTTCCTTTTGTCGGTACTTTAAGAAAATCATGCAAATGACCTTCACCGATTTTGTCAACGAATATCGGGTAAAGCAAGCGTGTAAAATGCTTATACAAAACCAAACCGTCACTGAGGTATGTTACAGCAACGGTTTCAATAATCTTTCACATTTTACCAAGACTTTCAAGTCAGTCATTGGCAAGACACCCCGAGAATTTAAAAAAGCAACGGATTCATTATAACCCTATCGTTATTGCTTAGCAGGGATTTTGGCTTTTGCATCTTCAAATGCTTTTTTTCTGACTTCCAAGTCGGTTTGAGAGGTTGCTACATCTTTTTGATTGATTTCTAATTCCTTCTTCAAATTGGCCAACTCCTTTTCCGTTTTCTCGATGTCTTTTTTAAGGCTTTCGCCTTTGCGGGTTAATTTTGAAAAATTCTTTTCAGATTCTTTCATAGCTTCTTCGGCTATACGTGCTTCGTCATAGAGGATGGCATCTTCAGCAAACTTTTTCAAAAATAGCTCTGCTTCCGCATAGCCCTTGGTTCCTTGAGTAATATACGAACCATTCCCCAAATCCAAGTAAATAAACACCTGAGAAAGGCTCTTTTTTGAACTTACCTGACTTGCCAAGTTAATGGATGATGATGATATACTTGGAATATTAGCACTCGAAGCGCGATATACTCCTCCACGCGAGCTACTTACCTTACCATATTGTTTTAAATATTCTTCCCAATATTTGGAGAGATATTTTTCATCAATTTTGGTCGTTACATACAAACCCTCAAAGCTGGATTTGTCTATCTCTTGCTTTCCTGGCAAAACCGTCTGAGCCTCAGAAATATACCCTAAAAAAAATGTAAGTGCGATAATAAGTATTTTTTTCATGTTTTTCTCGTTTTTAATTATGACGTAAAATAAGCGGTTTCAGTCACAATTTCATACAATTCTACTGATTTACAATCCATAAAGGCCTTAGTAGCTATTTTTGTAATCGTTAGAAGTTGTGGAAGTAAGTCTTTACTTTTACAAGATATTTCTAATTTTTCATTTAAAATTAATTTGTAACCAAGTGAAAGCCAAAACCCAAGTACGATTTGTTAACAAAGACAAAAATTTATTCTTCCCGACTCTCAAAAAACGTGTAGATACTTACTTTAAAGACCGCAACCTCTCCAAAAACGCCAATAATGTCTTAATTCTGAAAACAATCATCTTGACGGCGGTATATGTACTTCCTTTTGGTGCATTGCTGTGGTTTCAGCCTTCTTTGAGCAGTAGTCTTATACTTTGGTTCATTATGGGAATAGGAGTAGCTGGATTAGGCATGAGTGTGATGCACGATGCTTGCCATGGAGCTTATTCTGCAAACGACTCAGTTAATTATTGGATAGGAGGTATTTATCTCAACATGCTGGGAGGCTCGACATTCAATTGGAACTTACAGCACAACGTCATGCACCACATGTACACCAATGTAGTTCATTTAGACGAAGATATTAATGACAAATTGGTATTAAAGTTCTCTCCACATACTCCTATTAAGATATTTCATCAGTTTCAATGGCTTTATGCTTTTCTTTTTTATGGTATTCTCACACTCTATTGGGTTACGTTAAAAGATTTTGTAAATTTTATTATGTTTACTAATAATGGAGTCAATACCAACACCAAGGCACAGAATGTAGTTACTTTGTCCAAAATTATTTTTGCTAAAATAGTCTATTTCTGCGTCTTTTTTTGTGTACCCACCCTACTTTTTGGAATTCCCTTCCAAGAAATATTAATCGGATTTTTATTGATGCACTTTGTTGGTGGTATTATCCTTACCACCATTTTTCAATTAGCCCACTCAGTTGAAGGAACAACCCATCCATTACCTAACGAAAAAGGAGTTATCGAAAATGACTGGGCTATCCATCAAATGAATACGACTGTTAATTTTTCGCGTCAAAATAAATGGTTGTCGTGGTATGTAGGTGGCCTCAACTTCCAAGTGGAACACCACCTTTTTCCAAAGATTTCACATGTGCATTATCCCCAGTTATCAGAAATCGTGAAACAAACAGCAGAAGAGTTTGATATTCCATATCTCGAAAATCCCACGTTTGGGCAAGCATTACGATCTCATATTACCAACTTACATCAGCTGGGCCGTTTGCCTGATTTCAATGAAGCTTTTGGATAGAAAAAATATAATAGGTAAATTCAAAAAGAGAGGCTTATACGTCTCTCTTTTTGCTTTAGAGCAAATCATTTTTGAAAGCATACGCGACCAATCCAGCGGTGTTTTTTGTTCCTGTTTTTTCGAGTAGGCGTAATCGGTGACCTTCAACGGTACGCGGACTCACAAAGAGTTTTTCGCTGATTTCGAGTGTCGAAAGCCCTTCACAAAGTTGCTGGAGCACCTCCATTTCACGAGGTGAGATTTGTACTTTACTATTGAAAAGCGGAGCTGGCGGAGCTGCACGCGTGATTACTTTACGGTGAAGTGCTTTGGATACAAAATCACTGTAATAAAAACCGTCTGCCATCACGCGCCGAATTGCATTTTCTACTTCGCCTGGTTCTGAGTCCTTGAGTAAGTAGCCATTGACACCTTTTTCGAGCAAGTGAATGATAAAACGGTCTTCTTCGTGCATAGATACGATGATTACCTTCAGGTTTGGATAATGTACTTGAATATGTTCGGTCGTTTCTACGCCATCCATTACAGGCATTTGTAAATCCAACAAGGCAATATCTGGTGTTACTCTGGCCAGCAAATCCAACAATTCTTTACCATTAGCAGCCTCACCAATCAACTCAAAATCAGCAATTTGGTTCAACATAGCCGTCATACCTTTTCTAAAAAGGTTATGGTCATCGGCTATTACGAGTTTTATCTTGTTCATCTGAAACCGTATTATTCGTAAATGTAAGATAAGTAGCTCCGATTTAAAGTAGCATTGCTTATGCTTTTTACTTTATCGTTGTTTTTCTACTGCCAAGGATTTATTTAAATTGACAAAATTCTTCAATTCTACTACGGCCCTACACCCCCTTTGATAAGCTGTATCGTAATTAATCTTGCCATCAATAATCCGTAAACGTCCTTCAATACTATCTAATCCTAAGCCCGGCGATGGCCGTGAACGAACACTTTCAAGATTAAACCCTTGACCATTGTCTTCGATAACCATCCCAAAATCATGAGGAGGAAACGATAGCTGAACATGGACATTTTTAGCTCCCGAATGTTTCAGTGCGTTGTTAATAAGCTCTTGGGCAACCCGATACAACATCAACTCTGTTTTGGGTTCTAAACGATAATTTTCGTCACCACTACACCCAAACGTTACCCGGAGTAGATTGTTACCATTACTTTTTGCCGCAAACTCCTGTAAAGCCGCAGGCAAGCCAAAGCGTTCGAGGGTAGTAGGCACTAATTCACGACTGATACGTCGTACATGGCTGATGGTTTCATCCAAGGCTTCTCGAACTTGCTGTGCCAAACGTTCGGCCTGCTCTTTAGAGCCAAGCTGTCCATACAAAGCATTGAAAGTCAGCTTTGTAACTGACAATAGTGCTCCAATATCATCGTGTAAATCTTGGGCAATTCTCCGTCGCTCCGCTTCGGTTGAGGCCATAGACACTTCCAGAAGTTTCCGTTGAAACTCCGCTTCCATATCTTTGACACGCATCTGTTGCTCAATTTGTTTGCGTTGATAGTACATCACAAACAATACAATGAACAATGCCATAATAAGCATGATACCCGTCCCAACAATAACAATATAGGGAGATTCCATATACGGATTATGATGACTTTATTAAGTCATTTCAAAAATACATAGAAAAAACGGAGAGGCTATTTTTTTTTAGTAAACGGTACTAAAAAAGCCGACCAAAATCCTCTTATAAAAGCTCACTTGAGGCGCTGAAATCCTATAAAATACTGAAATCAAACTCGATTGGGACGGATTTTCCACACAGCAATCGCTACCAAAACATGAAATGTAATACTTAGAATAGCATCAATCGGCCAATAAAGCCTTCCTAAGTGGTGGTTTGTATTTACAGTGTGAATCACTAAATACATAAAAAAAGTACCAGAGTAGTAAATAAGTGCCCCCGCACTAAACCAAAATAAGGGAAAATCGCTCAAACGTGGAACTTCTAATTTTTTGAGCAATTGGTAAAAAAATTGTAACAATAAAATGATAATAAAAAAACCAGCAATAGGATAAGAATAATCATTAAAACGCGCTGTGTTCCAGTCAGATAAGGTCTCGAAATCGTACAAGGCAAAACTCAAGAAAATAATATTTGAGAATATAACAAAATATCGCCAAAATTTCCCATTTAACAAGCGAAAATATAAATAACTGATAATCCAGAAACCAATAATATTATGAATATTATACAAAAAAACCGTGTTCAGGTCGAGGTGTTTAGTTTTTCTTATGATTTCAATAAATGTACTCAGAAGATTTCGCAGGAAAGTTAGTAATATATACAAAGCCATCATTAAATGAATATCTTTTATTACTGCCTTTCTTAATAGTAATACAAAGAAAGGCAGTAAGATACTAATATCAGCGGTTATCGCAATTATTATTGACCAATCCATACTGTTTTATGGTTGAGTATAAGGAGGAATAGGGTATCCACCTCCTGCTCCTTCAAACTCTTCTTCGATATCTTTTAGGCCAGTTGCATCTACTTTTACATGAAATGATAGCGCTCTGCCATTTTCATCTACTGGAACGATAAAAAGGCGCGGTTGACTACTTTTTTCGTCTCCATATTCATCAATTTTATAATCTTTTTCGGGCGCAGCACCGTACATGACACTTAAACCCGCACAATTAGGCACACTCAACAGAGATTCAAAAAGGTGTCGACTAAAATACTCTCCTTCTCTAAGTGCGGTCTTTTGCTCTAAAGATGCCTTATTTCTGATAAATATTTTTGTAAATTTTGCAATTTGTGCTTTTGTAAAAAAACGCCCTACGCGCGGAATTTGTTTGTTATTATCTGGTTCCATTTCTAGAATAAATTAAAAGGTTTGATTAATGATGCAATCTAAGCAGGGGTTTGTGCATCTCCAAACCGTTTGATAAATGGCGTAAGTATATTTACGTTTTTTGAAAAACACGTATTTCTACGCTAAAATATTCCAATCACAGACACGACATTTGTAACGGGTTTGGTTGAATCAGTACCCTACACGGTACAAGATTTTTTCTCATAGGTTAGGTTAGGAAGAAAAAGCCGAAGACGATTGTCTTCGGCTTTTTTATGATTTATCAAAAAAATAATAATCACCGTATTGAGCTTTCACGAATAAATACGTTTTTTGTGTTATTGTGGCTATAAACATATAGTTTACATAGAGATACAAAGAATCAATGAAAAATTATTGGATTATCTGCTTGCTATTTAGCTTATTTATTTATGTACAGATTATACCTTCTTGGGCCCAGCCCGATTCAAGACTTGCTTCAGGGGTTGATGTAGGTGTAGGCTGGAAAGACAAAGCTTGGGCCATCAATGCCCACTATAATCAGTACTTAAAAATAGACCGTCGTGGATTATTGCAAATAGGATGGGGACTGCGCGCATCGCATTTCCGAGGCAATGATTTAGACTTCACTACGGCACCTACGCACCTTACAAAAGGGAAAACTGGATTTGCGGCTTTAACTGCCCCTACAATACTACGCCAAATAGACACCTTGCAAATGCGGGCAAGAATTACTTCATTTAATTTTAACCTCAGTGCTCAAGTTTCACTATTTGGATACTTAGATATAGGAGCCAATGCAGATATTTTGGGGGTGGCTTTCGGAACTCGCCGCGCTGGGTACTACTTAGGCTCAAAAGGTTACAACAAGATAGATTCACTCAATCTACATCAAACTTACCAGCAAGCTCGCCCTACTCCAGCCAGTTTACTATGGTTAGGAGATAACAAAATCGGGAATCTAAATACAGAGGTTTATACCCGAATACACATTACTCCACGCGTCGGGGTGAAAGTAAGCTATCTGTTTAATACCAATGAATACCGCACCAGTCAACCCTTGGTGGACGATAACCACCGTTTTCGATTTCGTTCACAAATGATTTTTGTAGGACTTACGTTTCCAATAGATTATTGATTTACTTTTTGTCATTCTAAAATCCAACCACAGAGATCCAGAAAAGAAGACTTAGTATGCTTTCAAGCTCAAATCTAAGCTCTTGATTTGATGTGTTAAAGCGCCGCAAGAAATAAAATCTACACCTGTTTCGGCGACTTCCCGCATAGTATCTTCCCTAATTCCCCCCGATGCTTCGGTCGGGTATTTTCCTGCTACTCTCAAAACAGCGGTGCGCAAGTCTTCTAAGCTGAAATTATCAAGCATAATACGCTGAATTTTTCCTACGCGCAGGGCTTCTTCCAACTCGACTAAATTTCTAACTTCTATTTCAATTTGCAGAGTTCGGCCAGTGCGTTGAAGATATGCATTGGCTTGGGTGATTGCTGCTTCGATACCTCCTGCATAGTCTACATGATTATCTTTGATGAGAATCATATCGTAAAGCGCATAACGATGATTGACCGCCCCACCGATTCGTACAGCCATTTTCTCAAAAATCCGAAAATTAGGCGTAGTCTTTCGTGTGTCCAATAATTTTGTAGGCAATCCTTCCAATAATTTTACCATTGAGTGAGTGTAAGTGGCTATTCCACTCATTCGTTGCATGGTATTCAATACAAGGCGTTCGGCTTTCAAAATAGCTTGAGCATCTCCGCTTACATGCAACACAATATCTCCTTTTTTGATGGGTTGGCCGTCCTGAATAAACAGTTCAACCTCCAACAAAGGATCTACCTCTTCAAAAATAATCTTGGCCACTTCAACCCCCGCTACAATGCCGTCTTCTTTGACAAACAATCGGGCGCGACGCTCGGCATCGCGCGGAATAGTAGAAAGCGAAGTATGATCGCCATCGCCCACATCTTCAGAGAGCGCTAAACGAATGTAATCACGAATATCCATGACGCAAAAGTGCGGGTTTTGGTGAGAATAACAAAACAATGGGTATCTTTTCAGGCAAGGTCTTTTTTCAAAATCACCATTCCTCGAAATTCGGGCTTCATCAATTGAAACTCCTCATCGTCTAATTGTGTAGTACCTATCTGTTGAAATCCAGCTTTTTCATAGCTTGCAATGGCTTTGTGTGAAGAATCCATCGCCATTAGCCATACCATCTTTATACCCGAATTTAGAGCTTGTTCCACCACCCAGGCGATGGTTTTTTGTCCCAACCCTAAGCCTGTAAATTCTTTCAAAAAATAGATTTTTTCAAGATAAAGAGACGTATCCAGATTCATGTCAAAAGGAGATTTATTTCTGACCAATTTCAATAAACCTACTTCCTGGCTATCCAAACAAATTGCATAATAAGTAAGAGAAGGATTGGCCAGATCCATTTCAAGTTGTCGGTCATTGAAACATTTATTCAAGTACCATTCCACACCTCCTTCATGCCATAAATGCGGATAATGCGGCAAATACGTTTGACAACCTAAAAAATTGATTTTCTGGGCACTATTAAGTGTTTTTATTTCAAATACAAGCATATGATCATTCTTCTATTTTTCTCCTCAATGCTTTAATTTCAGCATTACGTTGTTTGGTTTGAAGGCGTTTTTCTTTCGATTGAGCCGTTGGTTTGGAAGCTTTACGCGGTTTAGGTTTTTCAAAACTTTTCCTAATCAGGGCATCAAATTTGGCGACAACTTTGTCTCTGTTACCCAACTGTGAACGCTCCGTTTGATGCGTCATTACCAATATTCCTTCATTCGTCAGTTTATTGGCAAGTTTTTCCAATAAAATCTGTCTTTCGGCTCCACTCAATGAGGGAGAATTCGCTACATCAAACCGCAACTCTACTTTGGTTTCTACTTTATTAACATTTTGTCCACCCTTCCCTCCACTTCGAGCCGTTTGAAATTGGAGTTCCGGATGAAGAATCGTTGGGTCAAAATTCATGGCTTTACTGCTATTTTTTGACAAAAGTAATGGATTACAGGGGTATTTTTATGGAAAATGATTCTACTTTGCATCCAATAGCAAAAACAACAATTACGATGAGAAAACTATTTTTTTTCTGCATAATAAGCCTATCGGTTTGGGCGCAGAAGGAAGCCATAATCAAAGTGGTAGAAAGTAAAATCGAAACAGTTACCGTGTATGAAAATGGGGCGCAAGTGACTCGTACCACTAAAATAAACATAGGTGCAGGCAAATTCGCGTTAGTCTTGCGAGGAGTATCACCTCAATTAGACAAACAAAGTCTTCAGGCAAATGGTGATTTTACAATTTTGTCTGTAGTGCATCAAACAAGTTTTTTGTCCGACTCTAAAAAAATGGAGGAACGCAGTCGTTTGGAAGTACAAAAAGAAAGCCTTGAAGAAAAAATCACCCTCAATAAGGCGCTGATAACGGTGTGTCAACACGAAGAAGCTATGCTAACCAAAAATCAGGAAATTAACGGACAAACGACAGTTTTAAAAGTAGCTGATTTGAAAGAATCCATTGATTTTCACCGCAATCGTCTCACAGAATTAGCAACAAAGCAGTTGGAACTCAACAAAACTAATCGGCAATTGGAAAAGGAAATCAAAAAAGTAAATGCCCAACTAACCCTGCTTGCCCCTACTCAGGAAACTACCACTTCAGAAATCGTGGTGACTGTGCAAAATCAGACTGCACAGCCACAAGCTGACTTAACAATCAGCTATTTTGTGCCTAATGCAGGCTGGACACCTACTTACGATTTACGTGTAAAGGACGTGGTACACCCATTAGAAATTGGTTACAAAGCTACTGTTTACCAATATTCAGGCGAAGAATGGAACAACATCAAATTAGTACTTTCTACGGCCAATCCACGCAAAAACAACCAAGCGCCTGAGCTTCGAACTTGGTATTGGGGAACCCCCAACGATTACAGTGATTATTTCAATACTCTCGCCACTACCATCGCCACTGACAACGAAATCGTAGGTACTGTGCGCTCCGTAAACGATAAAATACCACTGTCGGGAGTAACTGTACTTTTGAAAGGAACATCACTTAGTACCTCTACCGATGCCAACGGCAACTATCGTCTCACGATTCCACCTGACTTGAAATACCAACAGAAAATAGTGGTATTCAGCTTTATAGGAATGAAGACCCAAGAGCGAGTTGTCTCCAGCAACGTGCTTAACATTGATTTGATGGAAGATGTTGCTGCCCTTAATGAAGTAGCCGTAGCGGGGTATGGTGTACAACAAAAACGGGAAATTGTAGGGGCTGTTGCGAGAGTTCAAATAAGAGGCAAGAGTTCCATTCCCATTGTCGAAGAAACGGAAGCCATCACGAGTTTACAATTTGAAATCAAAGTACCTTATACCATTCCTTCTGATGGAAAGACCTACACTGTAGAAGTCAAAAATGAAGAAATCCCTGCTCGCTATGAATACCTTTGCACTCCTAAAATTGACCAAGATGCATTTTTAACTGCTCAGGTGTTAAATTGGGAACAATATGGCCTGCTAGGAGGCGATATGAATGTATTTTTTGAAGGTATTTTTGTGGGGAAATCTTCCATGAATTTACCCAACGGTGATACACTTTCGCTGGCTTTGGGGCGAGATAAGGGCGTTTCGGTAAGTCGAGTTAAGCAAAAAGAGTTTACCAAAAAACAAACGTTTGGCGGCAACCAAACCGAAACGCGTCGCTATGACATTTCGGTGCGGAACTTAAAAAAGCAGCCTATTAACTTAGTGCTCGTCGATCAATTTCCACTCTCCCGCTCAAAAGAAATTGAGGTAGAAAATCAATCAGCCCCTGAAGCTGACATCAACCGAGAAACGGGAAAAGTAACGTGGCGAGCCTCTATTGAGCCCGCCCAACAACGCAAATTTTCGCTTGGATATTCGGTCAAATACCCCAAATCGGGGGTTATAAGTACTGAATAAATTGCTCAAATCCCAATACCCCTGGTCTGTCATAAAAAAGCAACAGTGAGGCTGCTATATCTGCCTCATTGTTACTTTTGCAATTATTAAAAATAATTGTCGTTAACCAATAAAGTTTGCTCTGACTTTTGAGTAATTTGTCGCGCTAAAAAGCTGTATTTCCAAAAAGCAACTAAAAACATATTTTTTCGGTAAGCCTAATTTACCGGTGCATACAATGAATAAAACAAAGGGGTATTTGGAACTCAAAAAGTTTGTTCTACACAAACTTACCAACCATCTTTCGCCAGATCTCACCTACCACGGAGTGCATCACGTCAAAGATGTACTCAACGTATGCAAACAGTATATCAAACGCCTGAAAATCAAAGGCCGAGAAGCAGAATTACTGCTAACAGGTGCACTTATTCACGATATTGGTTTTTTATATACTTACCGTGATCACGAAGAAAAAGGAGCGGAAATTGCGAAGGAGCTTCTTCCTGACTATGGCTTCGACAAAGATGAAATTGGCTTGATTTTGGGACTGATTCTGGCCACCAAAGTTCCGCAATTACCAAAAACTGAACTGGAAAAAATCCTATGTGATGCTGATTTGGATTACTTGGGGAGAAACGATTTTGACCCCATCAGCGAGTCGCTTTTTCAGGAATTACAGAATGTTAACCTTCTTCACGACCGTTTGGCTTGGGATAAGATTCAAATCAAATTTTTGGAAGGTCACTTTTATCACACCAACTACGCCCAAAAATACCGACAGCCCAACAAAAATAAACGATTGGAAGAAATCAAACAACGGGTAAACGAGTCAGATACCTCTATCTGAAACACTCCAGAAGTGTTCCTTCAATCCGTTTCAACCGCAATGTATGCCGATCTATCGGAACCCAAATGCTTTTTGCTTTTACCAAAAGCTGATTATCCGAAGCCCGATAAATTTCATAATATCGCTCCCAGGTAGCCGCCGTGTACTCGCCCACCCACGTTTTGATGTGAAGCGTATCGCCCAAAACGGCCTGCTTCAAATAATCTATTTCGTGCCTTCGCACCATCCAAACTACATTTTCCTGAAGTTCACTAGAGGCTTTGCTCAGCCAATGTGCCGTTGCAGTATCTTGGGTATATTGCAGATACACCACGTTGTTGACATGATTCATTTCATCAATATCAGCTTCCGAAACTACTATCGTGTGTATGTATAAGGGATTGGAGGACATTGTTCAGATTTTTTGTTAAAAGTAGTTTTACCCTTTCAATTTCTCCCGCAACTGTAACAGTTCATCACGATAGCGGGCAGCTTCGAGAAAGTCGAGGTCTTTGGCAGCGGCTTCCATTTTGCGTTGGGTTTCGGCAATGAGTTTTTCGAGTTGAGGTTTGGCCATGTATTGCACAACGGGATCGGCAGCAATTCGAATGTCTTCGGGCTCGACATAGTAGCGTTTTGTACCGCCTTTAGAATCTGCCACAGAGGTTTGTTCCATGATAGCCTCCTTGCTTTTGAAGATAGTTTTAGGGATAATACCATTCTCTTCATTATAGGCCATTTGGATACCTCTACGGCGATTAGTTTCTTCAATCGCCTTTTGCATCGAGCCCGTAATTCGGTCGGCATACATCAATACTTTCCCATTTTCATTCCGCGCCGCGCGGCCAATGGTTTGAATTAATGAACGAATATCCCGCAGAAAGCCTTCTTTGTCAGCATCCATGATGGCAACCAGCGACACCTCAGGCAAGTCAAGCCCCTCGCGTAAAAGGTTTACTCCTACCAACACATCAAATACCCCTAGTCGCAAATCGCGCAAAATTTCCACCCGATCCAGCGTTTTTACTTCGGAGTGAATATAACGGCCTTTGACGCCCACACGGTCTAGGTATTTACTCAACTCTTCCGCCATACGTTTGGTCAATGTCGTTACCAAAACACGTTCACCTCTCTTTACTCGTATGTCTATTTCTTCTAACAAGTCATCAATCTGATTGATACTTGGCCGCACTTGAATTTCAGGATCGAGCAACCCAGTCGGGCGAATGATTTGTTCGACCACTACGCCGTCGGTTCGGCGCAGTTCATAATCAGAAGGTGTCGCACTTACAAACACTGCTTGCCCAGCCAATTCTTCAAACTCCTGAAAGGTCAGCGGACGATTGTCCATAGCACTGGGAAGTCGAAATCCAAAGTCCACTAACGATTCTTTTCGAGAGCGGTCGCCGCCCCACATAGCCCTAATCTGTGGCATGGTTACATGGCTCTCATCCACAATTAGCAAGAAATCTTCGGGGAAATAATCCAATAAACAAAAGGGGCGTTCGCCAGGGTTACGGCGATCAAAATAGCGTGAGTAGTTTTCAATTCCAGAACAGTAGCCTAATTCACGCATCATTTCTAAATCAAATTCAGTCCGCTCTCGAATCCTTTGTGCTTCGAGCAAACGTCCTTCCATTTCAAAATAACGAATTTGCGCTACTAAATCATTTTGTATTTCATGTATGGCGTTCAGCAACACATCCCGCCCTGTCACAAACAAATTGGCTGGAAAAATAGCAATCATTTTTTCCGAAGAAATCTTCTTGCCATTGGTAGGGTTGATACGCTGAATTTCTTCAATTTCGTCGCCAAAAAAGATAATGCGGTAGGCAAAATCAGCATAACCTGGATAAATTTCAACGGTATCTCCTTTTACTCGAAAAGTACCCCGCGTAAAATCAGCTTCGGTACGACTATACAGAATTTCGACCAATCGAAACAAAAACTGATTACGACTAATATTTTCGCCAACGCCCACTCTCACAATGCTTTTACGGTATTCTTCAGGATTTCCTGCTCCATAAATACAAGATACAGAGGCCACTACCAACACGTCTCGCCTTCCCGACATCAACGCGGACACTGTAGAAAGTCGAAGTTTATCAATCTCTTGATTAATCATCAAGTCCTTTTCAATATAAGTATTGGTGGTAGCAATATAGGCTTCGGGCTGATAATAGTCGTAGTAACTGATAAAATATTCTACCGCATTATTGGGAAAAAACTGTTTAAACTCTCCATACAACTGAGCAGCTAAGGTTTTATTATGACTCAGTACTAAGGTCGGTCGGTCGAGTTGAGCTATGACGTTGGCAACTGTAAAGGTTTTGCCTGAGCCAGTTACCCCCAAAAGCGTTTGGGCAGGCTCTCCACTTTGGATTCCTTCTACAAGTTGAACAATAGCTTGGGGCTGATCACCCGTAGGCTGATAGTCGGAAATAAGTTCAAATGGCA